>NZ_JAAPAW010000014.1:0-85951 GCF_014435245.1 Streptococcus sp. IMAU 99161
TCGGGAAGTAGCTCAGCTTGGTAGAGTACTTGGTTTGGGACCAAGGTGTCGCAGGTTCGAATCCTGTCTTCCCGATAGTGTATTGAAAAGTCTAATGGTTTCATTAGGCTTTTTTGGTATTTCTTTAGGTGAATGACAAGAAAAAAGAGCTTTCGCTCTTTCCAACTTTATTTATTTCGCAGTTCAACATAACGGTTATACCAAATTTTGATATATTCCTCTGAAAAAGGACCTTTGTTTTGGTTGATCCAATCTACCAATACCTTTACATTTTCTTTCAAAATAAAGTCAATGTTGTCTGAATAGTGCATTTTCTCTTTGTGTTGCTCATATTCTTCAACATCTAACAATTTTTTTTCACCATTTGTAAAAACCTTGACATCGAGATCATAGTCGATATATTTTAAGGCTTCCTGGTCGATGTGAAAAGGACTTGCTAGGTTACAGTAGTATGATACACCATTGTCACGGATCATGGCGATGATGTTAAACCAATATTTTTTATGGAAATAAACGATCGCTGGTTCACGTGTAATCCAACGTCTGCCATCACTTTCAGTAACAAGTGTATGATCATTTACTCCAATAATTGCATTTTCGGTTATCTTTAATACCATGGTGTCACGCCATGTTCGGTGTAAACTGCCATCATGTTTATAACTTTGAATTGTAATAAAGTCGCCTTCTTTAGGTAGTTTCATAACGTACCAACTTTCTACAATCTAAGTATATCCTCTATATTGTATCATATTTTTTCAAATATTTTCTGTTTTTTCTATCATATTTTCAATTTGATTCATGAAGAGAGGTTTATTCATCCAGGAAGTCCCTTATGGCTGACGTTATATCACTATAATCGTACCCTTTTCTTGCCAGTGCTTGTGTTAAACGTTGTTTGAGGTCGTAGCCATCATACTTTTGCGAATATTTCCGATATTGCTTATCCAACTCTTTAAAGATTAGTTCCTGAACGGTTTCCTCTTCTATCTGGCTATCCAGTTGGTCAAAGGCTGTTTTAGCTTCCAAGTAGGAAAACCCTTTGTTGGTAAGATTTTGGATTATCTTGTCTTGTAGAGCACGAGCAGGCAATTTACCCTGATATTTTTTCAGTAGTTTTTCGGCTGTACGCTCTGCGACTTCCGTCATGTTAAATTTTTGTAAGACGTCTTGGATAACGGCCTTAGCAACTCCTTTTTGAGAAATCTTTTGTATCAGCATGTAGCTTCCCTTGTCACCAGATAGCTGATTGGAATTGATGATAGCATAGGCATACTGACGGTCATTGATCCAGTTGTCATCCTTGAGGGCTTGGATGACTTGTGGTATGATTTTCTCATCAATCTCATGTTTAACTAAATAGTCTCTGACTTCTTTTTCAGTACGGGCCTTGAAGGATAAGTGGTAGAGCGCCAAGTTTTTTCCGTAGGAAAATTGTGCAAAGGTTTGAATTTCTGCAAACTCTTGAGGACTAATTTCCTTATCCTTGGTCAACATAAAGCGAACAATGGTATCCTCTGTAATATAGCAGGTTTGGTCGCTATCAAGTTCTAGCAGGTAGAGACGTTTTTTCTTTTCTAGTTTTGTGATTTTCATGATTTTCCTTTTATCCAAACGCTTCAAAGGCAGCAACGAGTCGAAGTTTATTTACATCGACCTGTTCTCTCCCATAATAGTTAAGAAATAGTTCAGCGTATTTAGGGTCATGTAGGTTATAGTTGAGGGACCAAACTGCCCAAAAGAGATCGATATGTCGGTCACTGAAATCAGCTAAGCCAAGGTCAATAAAGCAAGAGAAGTGGTCAGCATCTTTTAGAATAAGGTTTGGTAGACAGGCATCCCCGTGAATAAAGGCATCTGTCTTTAAAAGGTGCCCTTGTTCTCGAATGAGCTGGAAGGCCTCTTCACGGCTGCTAATCCGGAATTGGGGTAGGAGAGCCTTGGCATAGAACTCACCTTTTTCATAGTTTTTTAATGCTCTGTCTTTATAGGCCTGTAAATGATTTTCTGATGGGAAATTTTGCGGATAAAAGCTGTGAAGTTTTTTAAGAGCTTCGGCCATGGTTCGGCAGATTTTTTCTGGCTGGTCTAAAAAAGCGAGAGTATCATGACCAATAGCCTCTTTAGTCAGGAGGTAGTCTTTATCTGTAGATAGATAGTGGATGACTGGAGTTCCTATTCCCTCTTGTTCAAACAAACTTGCAATTCTAGCTTCTCGCTCTAATCTTCCCTTTTGATCTATTTTCAAATAGTAACCTGAATCAAGATAGAGAACCGTTGCGCCTGAATGAGAAGAGCTGTCAGAAAGAGTTGCTCCCTCTATATAAGTTCGTAATTGCTCAGGAAAATCCAATGGGGAAAAATGAGATATCTTTGTATTCATGGTTTTATTGTAACATATTCTTAAACATTGAGAAACTACGTGGTATAATAGACTTATGAGTCTTAAAGTAAAACAAAAAATTCCTTTGAAAATTAAACGAATGGGAATCAACGGAGAAGGGATTGGCTTTTATAAAAAAACACTTGTCTTTGTGCCTGGGGCTTTAAAGGGCGAAGATATCTTCTGTCAAATTACAAGTGTCAAGAAAAATTTTGCGGAAGCCAAACTCCTATCTGTGAATAAGGCGTCTAAGTATCGGGTGACACCCATGTGTGATATCTATGAGACCTGTGGGGGCTGTCAAATCATGCATTTGAAGTATGACAAGCAGTTGGAGTTTAAGACAGATTTATTGCAGCAGGCCTTGAAGAAGTTCTCACCTGAAGGCTTTGAACAGTATGCTATTCGGCCGACAATCGGAATGAAGGAGCCTCTTTACTATCGGGCAAAATTGCAATTTCAAACAAGGAAATTCAAGGGTCAGGTGAAGGCGGGGCTCTATGCTCAAAATTCACATTATTTGGTAGAATTAAAAGATTGTTTGGTTCAAGATCCGGTTATTCAAGCGATTGCTACTGATCTAGCAGATTTATTGACCTACTATCAGATCCCGATTGCTGATGAGCGAAAAGAACTGGGTGTCAGAACCATGATGGTTCGACGGGCTCGGAAGTCTGGTCAGGTTCAGATCATTGTGGTCACTAGTCGGCAGATTAATTTAAAGGATTTAGTGGAAGACTTGGTTAAGAAACACCCTGAGATTGTCACCGTTGCTGTTAATAAAAATACGTCTCGCTCCAGTGAAATCTATGGGGACCAAACACAGATTATTTGGGGTGAAGAGGCTATTCTTGAAGGCGTTTTGGATTATGAATTCTCCCTCTCTCCTCGAGCCTTTTATCAACTGAATCCAGAGCAGACTGAGGTGTTGTATAGTGAGGCGGTTAAGGCTCTAGATGTTTCTCCAGAGGATCACTTGATAGATGCCTACTGTGGGGTTGGAACGATTGGGTTTGCTTTTGCGAATAGGGTGAAAAGTGTTCGTGGGATGGATATCATTCCTGAAGCGATTGAAGATGCCAAATACAATGCTAAACGGATGGGATTTGAGAATACCCACTATGAGGCTGGTACAGCAGAAGAGATCATTCCTCGCTGGTACCAAGAAGGCTATCGAGCAGATGCAGTCATTGTGGATCCACCCCGTACGGGTTTAGGGGCAAAATTGATCGAGACCTTGTTGCACTATGCACCTGAAAAGATGGTCTATGTCTCTTGTAATGTCTCTACTTTGGCACGGGATCTAGTGGCTTTGACGAAGGTTTATCAGGTTGAATACATTCAATCAGTGGATATGTTCCCCCATACAGCACGGACAGAAGCAGTTGTGAAATTAGTGAAGAAGTGAAAATGAACGAAATGAGTAAAGGAAATAGGAAAATGGACAATGTTATTGATGTATCGATTCCAGTGGCTCAAGTCATTGATCAACATCCGGAAGTATTGGACTTATTGGTGGAGTTGGGCTTTAAACCTTTAGCCAACCCCATCATGCGCAATACAGTTGGGCGCAAGGTTTCCTTGAAACAAGGATCAAAATTAGAAGGTACTCCTATGGAGAAGATTGTGCGAACCTTAGAGGCTAATGGGTATGAAGTAGTGGGGCTAGATCAATGAGTGATGAACGAATTCATGTCTTAAGAGATATCTTATTAGAGCTTCATCATGGAGCCTCTCCTGAATCGGTTCAGGAACGGTTTGACGCGACTTTTAGCGGGGTTTCTGCGATTGAGATTTCCCTCATGGAGCATGAGCTGATGAACTCTGATGCAGGTGTTACGTTTGAAGATGTTATGGAACTTTGTGATGTCCATGCTAATCTCTTTAAGAACGCTGTCCAAGGGGTCGAAGTGGCAGATACTGACCATCCAGGCCATCCGGTTCAAATCTTTAAGCAGGAGAACCTGGCTCTTCGGGCCGCTATGATGCGGGTCCGCCGCTTGCTAGATAATTATGAGACAACTGAGGATCCTGAGATGATTCAGGAGATTCAGAAGGGTTTACTGCGTCAGCTGGGCTTGGTGGGCCAATTTGACCGGCATTACCGTCGTAAGGAAGAGTTGATGTTTCCGATTATGGAAAAATATGGGCATGATTCCCCACCAAAAGTGATGTGGGGAGTAGATGACCAGATCCGGGAACTCTTTGCGAAAGCATTGGATGTGGCCAAGGGACTACCGGATTCCGACATCTTAGAAGTCAAAAAGTGTTTTGAAGCCTTTGCGCAAGAGTTTGAGGGAATGATCTTTAAAGAAGAATCAATTCTCTTGATGATATTGTTGGAATCCTTTACTCAGGATGATTGGCTTTCCATTGCGGAGGAAAGTGATGCTTATGGTTATGCCATTATTCTCCCAAGTGAGAAATGGGTGCCAAAACGCGTAGGTTTCAAAGAAGAACCACTGAAGGAGCCAGAAGATTCTACTGAACTTCTTTCTTCTTCAGGAGGAGAAGAACAACGTCAGGTCATTGAAACTCCTGAGGGACAATTGACCATTACCTTCACGCCTAAGAAAAAAGAAGAGAGTTTCGACCGCAACCAACCTCAACCGTTTGGTAATGGCTATTTGTCAGTTGAGCAAGCGAATTTGATCTTGAATCATCTGCCGATGGAGATCACCTTTGTCAATAAGGATGATATTTTCCAATATTACAATGATGTAGCGCCTTTTGAGGAGATGATTTTCAAACGGACACCGTCGCAGGTGGGGCGCAACGTCGAATTGTGCCATCCACCAAAATACTTGAAGAAGGTCAAGGCAATTATGCAAGGACTTCGTGAAGGAAAAAAAGACAAGTACGAAATGTGGTTTAAATCAGAATCGCGTGGGAAATTTGTCCATGTCACCTATGCAGCCGTGCGTGATGAAGCTGGAGACTTTCAAGGTGTCTTGGAATATGTTCAGAACATTCAACCCTATCGAGAGATCGATACGGATTTTTATAGAGGAATGGAGTAAAGATGAGTTACGAAACAGAGTTTATGAAGGAGTTTGAGGAGTGGATCAAGACCCAAGTCATGATCAATGAAATGGCTCTCGAAGAAAGTAAGAAGGTTTTTGATGAAGACCAGGATGAGCGAGCTAAAATCGCCATGATTCGCTATGAAAGCCGTTTGGATGCTTATCAGTTCTTGCAAGGGAAGTTTGAAAATTTCCACGCTGGAAAGGGATTTCATGATTTGCCAGATGGCCTCTTTGGTGAAAGAAAATACTAAAATGACGTTATTGAAGGCGTTTTACCAGCTGGATTTAGCTGAAAATTGGGCAATGACTTGATTTTTTAAGGGATTATGATACAATAAAAAAGTTGAAATGACATCAACGGATTATTGAAAGTAATGATGGTGATGAAACCTTGTTGCCTTAGGAATTGATCACTATTTTTAGGAGGAAAAATGGCAAAGAAGAACGTAAACCGTGCAAAACAATACAAACATCAAAATAGACATGTCTTGAAAAAAGCTGTTGCAACTGTAACTGCGGCTGTGAAAGAAGCACCGAAAAAAGTTGAAAAAGCTACAAAAGCAGTAGCGAAAGAAGTGAAACAAGCGGCTTCTTCAGTGGAAGAATTTGCTGCAAGTTTGGAAGGTGTGGCACTTGATCGTGCGCAAACATTCTATGATGAAGGTATTCGCTCTGTTGCGGACTTCGCAAACTGGACGGAGAAAGAGTTGTTGGCCCTTAAAGGAATTGGCCCAGCTACAATCAAGAAATTGAAAGAACTAGGTGTTAAATTTAAATAATCGCTTTTGTGATTTCTTGCTATTTCCAGGAGATCTTGATAAAATGAACCTGTTAGAGGTGTTTTGAATCCCACATTTTACAGAAAGTGGCGGAGCTGAGAAGTCCACAAATGTGTCAAAACTGGTTGCTAATGGATGAAATAAAAAAATGAAATATAAATCTTTTTGTCTCCTTTTAGGTCTAGGCAGCGAGTTGCAGGCTGTACTCAAGTACGCCAAAGCAAGCTAACAACGTCATGAAAGTGCAATAAGAAGATTAAAGATGCGGGCATCTGCCCGAAATTGGGTGGTACCGCGGATAAACACATTCGTCCCTGTCAGATTGATGGCAGGGGCGATTTTTCTTTTCTACCCCTAGTCAAAGGAGCTTGTCATGAAACAATCTTTTAAAACTAGTAAACTCTACTATGGCTTTCCGATTTTCATCTTAGGGTATCAGGACCAGAGCTTTGGGTACAATATCACAACCTGCAGTTCCTCTTATAGCCTGGGCGATTGGCTGGTCATCGGTGTTGGTGCTGAGGAAAATGCGGCTGACCAGATTAAGCATTACCAGAAGTTCTCTGTGAACATCCCTGACGAAAACCTCATGCTTGAGATGGAGCAGGCTGGCTTTATTACCCATCGGGAAAAGTTGAAACACCTGGGGCTTGACTACGAGATTTCTGAGCAGACTCAGGCCCCGATTTTGGAGGCTTGTCCAGTCGTATTGGACTGCCAGGTAGATCGAATCATCGAGGAAGATGGTATCTGTCATATCTTTGCCAAAATTCTTAATCGACTGGTTGATCCAGAGCTCTTAGATGACAAGGGCCATTTTAAAAATGACCGCTTTGCGCCGACTTACTTTATGGGGGATGGTCATCAGCGTGTTTACCGTTATCTAGATGACCGAGTCGACCCCATGGGAAGCTTTATCAAGAAAGCGAGGAAGAAGAATGGTAAGAGCTGAACTGCCAGAACGAATCGAAACGGAGCATCTCGTTTTACGAGTCCGTACAGTGGCAGATGCTGAGGATATCTATACCTACGCTAGTCTCCCAGAGGTCTCTTATCCAGCGGGCTTTCCGCCTGTTAAGATCTTGGAAGATGAGATTTATTACCTAGAACATATCCTTCCTGAGCGTAATGAAAAGGATAATCTCCCAGCTGGTTACGGCATTGTGGTCAAAGGAACCGATAACATCGTCGGCTCTGTTGATTTCAACCATCGCCACGAAGATGATGTACTTGAGATTGGCTATACCTTGCACCCCGATTATTGGGGACGAGGTTATGTACCAGAAGCAGCGCGTGCTTTGATTGATTTAGCTTTTAAAGAACTGGAGCTTCACAAGATTGAACTAACTTGCTTTGACTATAACCTTCAAAGTCAACGAGTTGCTGAGAAACTTGGCTTCACCCTCGAAGCACGGATCCGAGACCGCAAAGATGCCCAAGGCAATCGCTGTGATGATTTGAGATATGGCTTGCTGAAGAGTGAGTGGGAAACTCAAGCTAAACACTAAAGAATAGAAATAACTAGAAAGGACACACACATGTCTAAAGAACTTTCACCTAAATACAATCCAGCTGAGGTTGAGGCTGGTCGTTACCAAAAATGGCTTGACGAAGATGTTTTCAAGCCCTCAGGCGATAAAAAGGCGAAGCCTTATTCCATCGTGATTCCACCACCAAATGTAACTGGGAAACTCCACCTTGGTCACGCTTGGGATACGACTTTACAAGACATCATCATCCGTCAAAAACGCATGCAAGGCTTTGATACGCTTTGGCTTCCAGGAATGGACCATGCTGGGATTGCCACTCAAGCCAAGGTTGAAGCTCGTTTGGCCGAAAGTGGTATTTCGCGTTACGACCTGGGTCGTGAGAAATTTCTTGAAAAAGTTTGGGAATGGAAAGATGAATATGCGGCTACCATCAAGCAACAATGGGGCAAAATGGGAATTTCAGTGGATTACTCTCGTGAACGTTTCACCCTTGACGAAGGCTTGTCAAAAGCCGTTCGCAAAGTCTTTGTGGACCTTTACAAGAAAGGCTGGATCTACCGTGGTGAATTTATCATCAACTGGGATCCGAAAGCCCGTACAGCCCTTTCTGATATCGAGGTGATTCATAAGGATGTCGAAGGTGCCTTCTACCACATGAACTATATGTTGGAAGACGGTTCACGTGCTCTTGAAGTGGCAACTACTCGTCCTGAAACTATGTTTGGAGACACTGCCGTAGCGGTTAATCCAAATGACGATCGTTATAAAGATTTGATTGGTAAAAATGTTATCTTGCCAATCTTGAACAAACCGATCCCAATCGTTGGCGATGAACACGCAGACCCTGAATTTGGTACTGGTGTGGTTAAAATCACGCCTGCCCATGACCCTAATGACTTCTTGGTTGGACAACGCCATAATCTTCCTCAAGTGAACGTTATGAACGATGATGGTACCATGAATGAATTGGCTGGTGAATTCAAGGGTATGGACCGCTTTGAAGCACGCAAGGCCGTTGTTAAGAAATTGGAAGAAATTGGTGCTCTTGTCGAAATCGAGAAAATGACTCACTCGGTTGGTCACTCAGAACGTACAGGTGTGCCTGTTGAACCACGCTTGTCTACGCAATGGTTCGTGAAGATGGATCAATTGGCGAAAAATGCCATCGCTAACCAAGACACAGAGGACAAGGTAGAATTCTACCCACCTCGTTTCAACGATACCTTCCTTCAATGGATGGAAAATGTCCACGACTGGGTCATCTCTCGTCAGCTCTGGTGGGGTCACCAAATCCCTGCTTGGTACAATGCTGAGGGTGAAATGTACGTTGGCGAAGAAGCACCAGAAGGTGATGGCTGGAAACAAGACGAAGATGTCTTGGATACTTGGTTCAGTTCTGCCCTTTGGCCATTCTCAACTATGGGCTGGCCTGATGTGGACTCAGAAGACTTCAAACGTTACTTCCCAACTTCAACCTTGGTTACAGGTTATGACATCATCTTCTTCTGGGTGTCTCGTATGATTTTCCAATCATTGGAATTTACAGGACGCCAACCATTTAAGAACGTCTTGATCCACGGTCTCATCCGTGATGAGCAAGGACGCAAGATGTCTAAATCTCTCGGTAACGGGATTGACCCAATGGATGTCATCGAGAAATACGGCGCCGATGCCCTTCGTTGGTTCCTTTCAAACGGTTCTGCACCAGGTCAAGACGTGCGCTTCTCTTACGAGAAAATGGATGCGTCTTGGAACTTCATCAACAAAATCTGGAACATCTCTCGCTACATCCTCATGAACAATGAAGGTTTGACCCTTGAGCAAGCAACTGCTAATGTCGAAAAAGTTGTCAACAAGGAAGCTGGAAATGTCACAGATCGCTGGATTCTCCACAACCTCAATGAAACGATCGGAAAAGTCACTGAAAACTTTGATAAATTTGAATTTGGTGTAGCAGGTCATATCCTCTACAACTTCATCTGGGATGAGTTCGCGGACTGGTACGTTGAGTTGACCAAGGAAGTCCTTTATAGCGACAACGAAGAAGAGAAAGTTATCACACGTTCTGTTCTCCTTTATACTTTGGACAAGATCCTTCGTCTCCTCCACCCAATCATGCCATTTGTGACAGAGGAAATCTTTGGACAAATCTCAGAAGGTTCTATCGTTACAGCAACATACCCAACTGTTAATCCAGCATTTGAAGACCTTGCGGCTCACACAGGTGTCGAAAGCCTCAAAGACTTGATTCGTGCCGTTCGTAATGCGCGTGCGGAAGTAAACGTAGCTCCAAGCAAGCCTATCACCATTCTTGTTAAGACTAGCGATAGCGACTTGGAAGCCTTCTTTAACAGCAATGTCAACTACATCAAACGCTTCACAAATCCAGAACACTTGGAAATCGCAGCTAATGTAGAAGTCCCTGAATTAGTAATGTCAAGTGTTATCACAGGAGCAGAAATCTACTTGCCACTCGCAGACCTCCTCAATGTCGAAGAAGAACTCGCTCGCCTCGACAAGGAACTGGCTAAATGGCAAAAAGAACTGGATATGGTTGGTAAGAAGCTCTCTAACGAACGCTTCGTAGCCAATGCCAAACCAGAAGTTGTCCAAAAAGAACGCGACAAACAAGCCGACTACCAAGCGAAATACGACGCGACTGTTGCACGTATTGATGAGATGAAGAAGTTGATCTGATAAAATAAGATCCTAACAACTAGGAGTTGAACTCGCGTTTTGAGTTCAACTCTTTTTTTGCTATAATGAAGGGTATGAAATCCTACAATACTTTGAATGATTATTATCGAACCTTATTTGGAGAAAAGACCTTTAAAGTCCCTATTGATGCGGGATTTGATTGTCCCAATCGAGATGGAACAGTCGCCCATGGTGGCTGTACTTTTTGTACGGTCTCAGGTTCAGGAGATGCCATTGTGGCTCCAGAAGCTCCGATTCGAGAACAATTTTACAAAGAGATTGATTTTATGCATCGGAAATGGCCAGATGTGAAGAAGTACCTGGTCTATTTTCAAAATTTCACCAATACCCATGATAAGGTGGAAGTCATTCGAGAACGTTATGAACAGGCTATTAATGAGCCAGGAGTTGTCGGAATCAATATCGGAACACGTCCGGATTGTTTACCTGACGATACCTTGGCCTACCTAGCAGAGCTGACTGAGCGCATGCATGTGACGATTGAGTTGGGACTTCAGACCACTTATGAAGCGACTTCTGAGTTGATTAACAGAGCTCATAGTTATGAACTCTATGTTGAAACCGTCAAGCGCATTCGAAAACAAGTACCGAAGGCTGAGATTGTCTCCCATTTGATCAACGGGCTTCCGGGGGAAACACACGAGATGATGGTGGAAAATGTTCGCCGTTGTGTGACGGACAATGAGATTAACGGGATCAAGTTGCACCTTTTGCATTTGATGACCAATACACGCATGCAACGCGACTACCATGAAGGGCGTCTCCAACTCATGAGCCAGGAGGAATATGTCAAGGTCATTTGTGATCAGTTAGAGATTATTCCTAAGCACATCGTGATCCATCGGATTACCGGGGATGCCCCGCGCGACATGTTGATCGGTCCTATGTGGAGCCTCAACAAATGGGAAGTGTTGAATGCCATTGAAGCGGAAATGCAGCGTCGTGGGAGTACCCAAGGTTGTAAAGTAGAAGAGGAGGATGATCATGTTACGACCACTTGAAATGGCCCATCAGTTTTTAAATGAAGTCATCACCAAAGAAGATGTGGTGGTGGACGCAACCATGGGGAATGGACATGATACGGCTTTTTTAGCAAAACGAGCAGGTCAAGTCTATGCCTTTGATATTCAAGAGCAGGCCCTTGTCAATACCCGAGAAAAATTGGACCAGCTGGGGCTTCAAAACGTCCAGTTGATTTTGGATGGCCACCAGCATGTGGATCACTATGTAACGAATCTCAAAGCAGCGATTTTCAACCTTGGTTATCTGCCAGCTGCGGATAAATCAGTGATTACCCTGCCAGCTACTACGATTGAAGCCATGGAGAAAATCTGCACTCGCTTAGAAAAAGGTGGGCGTATCGCAATTATGATTTATTACGGTCATGCGGGGGGAGACCTTGAGCGCGATGCGGTGCTGGACTTTGTCAGCCAGCTTCCTCAAAAAGACTACACAGCGACCATCTACCGGACGCTAAATCAAGTGAATCAGCCTCCATTTTTGGTCATGATTGAAAAATTAGAAAGCTACCGGCATGGATAAAGAATATTTAAAGAATAAAATTGAGGGACTAAGACAACATTTTGTTGAGTCCACGGTTCACGAGCGGGCCACAGGATTTTATGACGAAGTGCATATGACCAAAAAGATGCTCAAAATCAAAAAGAAGTTGGTTGCACTGGAAATGGAACGGTGCCAAAAGAAGATTGAGCACAAGGATGTAACCAAGACAGATCAAAAGATTGCGGAGATCAAACAGCAATTTGAAATTTGTTGCAAAGATCGTTAAGGAGGTAGAAAATGGAACTTCTCCTTTATGCCGTGATTTTTTCGATGGTTCTGATCATCTCAAATGCTACCAATAAACTGTTTCCCCGTCTACCATTACCTTTGATCCAAATTTTCTTGGGGATTGGCTGGGCTTTGTTTATCCCTGCAGAGCAGTTTCACCTGGATACGGAGCTATTTTTAGCTCTTGTGATTGGCCCACTCTTGTTTCGAGAAGCAGAAGAAGCAGATATTACTTCTATCTTGAAGCACTGGCGGGTTATTCTCTATTTAATTTTCCCCGTTATCTTTCTTTCAACCCTGAGTTTAGGCTGGCTTGCCCACTCCTTGTGGTTGAGCCTTCCTTTGGCAGCCTGTATGGCTGTGGGGGCAGCTTTAGGCCCTACGGATTTAGTAGCCTTTGCCTCTCTTTCTGAGCGCTTTAGCTTCCCAAAGCGAGTCTCCAATATCTTAAAAGGAGAAGGCTTGCTCAATGATGCTTCTGGACTGGTTGCTTTTCGAATGGCTTTAGCAGCCCTTGCTACAGGTGCTTTTTCTGTTGGAAAAGCAGGGATTTCTTTGGGGATTTCCATAACAGGTGGCTTGCTAGTCGGTCTTTTGACAGGCTTTGTCAACCGGTGGTTGCAAAAATTACTTTTGAGTGTGAGAGCAAGCGATATTGCTAGTGAACTGTTGTTAGAACTGAGTTTGCCACTGTTGACCTTTTTCTTAGCCGAGGAACTCCATGTATCCGGCATTATCGCAGTGGTCGTATCTGGTATCCTCAAAGCTAGCCGCTTTAAACAGATCACGCTCCTAGAGGCACGGGTAGATACAGTGACCCATACTGTTTGGAATACGGTTAATTTTATTTTAAATGGATCCGTCTTTGTCATCTTGGGTATGGAGTTAGAAATGATTGCCAAGCCTATCTTAGACAGTCCACTTTATAATAATCTGCTTTTATTAGCTTCTGTTTTTCTTTTAACAGCCTTGCTCTTTTTGATTCGTTTTGTCATGGTCTACCTCTTTTACTGGCTTCGGACAGTTCGTCTGAAAAAATCGCTGCAAAATTATCTAAAAGATACCTTGCTGTTGACCTTTTCTGGAGTCAAAGGAACGGTTTCGATTGCGACCATTCTTTTGATTCCAACAAAGCTCGAACAAGAGTACCCGATCTTGCTCTTTTTAGTTGCAGGGGTAACGCTCCTTAGCTTTCTCGTGGGCTTAGTCGTTCTTCCAACCTTATCAGATGATAAGGAAGAAGGTAATGATGACCTGATGCAGATTGCGATTCTAAATGATGTTGTGACTGAATTAGAAGCTGATTTAAAAAATAGTCACTTAAAAGGGCCTCTATACGCTGCCATTGATAACTACCATGGACGGATTGAAAATCTGATCTTAAGTCAAGAAAATAAGCTCATTCAAAAGGACTGGGAAGAGTTGAAGCTCTTGATGTTAAGTATTGAAAGTGATGGCCTTGAGCAAGCTTTTGAAGAAGGTCGGATTAGAGAGCGCAGCTACCGTGTTTATCAACGCTATTTGCGGAACATGGAGCAGCGCATCAATCGGAATCTCTCCTCTCGTTTAACCTATTATTTCTTGGTCTCCTTCCGACTTTTGCGCTTGTTGGGCCATGAAATTGTCACATTTGGATCTGGTTTTAGGAATTGGTGGAAACACGAAGATCGACAACTAGAAACCATTGATTGTGATCAGATTGCGGCTCTTTATTTGGCCAATACAGAAATCATCATTGAAAGTCTAGAAGACCTTAAGGGTATCTATCGGAGTAGTCTCATCTCTTACCTCCAGGAATCTCGTCTGAGAGAAACAGCTATTATTTCTAGCGGAGCTTTTGTCGAGCGGGTTATTAACCGAATGAAGCCAAATAATATCGATGAAATGTTGAGAGGCTATTATCTTGAACGTAAGATCATTTTTGAATACGAGGCGGGACACTTGATCACCTCTAAACAAGCACGTCGCATGCGCAAAAATGTTAACGAATTGGAGAACTACTCATTAAGAGAAAGTGCCAATACGCTCCCTTATGATGTAATTGCCTATACCCAAAATCGCTAAGCTAAAATAAAAAAGTGGCCAGGCCGATCGACTTAGTCACTTTTTGTATATTTTATTCAGTTTTATTAGAATACTGTACTTCAGGTTTGACAAAGAGGCGACCCTCCCCCAAATCAATCAAGGAAACCGGTGCTTGGTAGAAGTGACTGAGAATATTTGGAGTAAGGATGTTCTCTTTAGGTCCTTGATGGTCGACTTGACCATTTTTTAGCAAGAGGACATGGGTCATGTCTTTGGTAATTTCCTCAGCATGGTGGGTGACGTAGAGGATGGTAGGAGCATGCTTCAACTCTTTGATATGGTGAATCTGCTGGAGTAACTTTTCTCTAGCAAAGAGATCAAGACCGCTTGAGGCTTCATCGAAAATGATTAGATCTGGATGGTCCATGAGGCTTCGTGCAATGAGAACCGTCTGCTTTTCTCCTTGAGAGAGTTCACGGTATTTTCGTCCAATCAAAGAGCTAGCTCCAATCGAAGTCAACATATCGCGTGCCCAACCCAATTCTTCCTCTCCATATGCCGCATACAAAATACTACTCTTGTATTGCCCAGTCAGGACAATCTGTTCGGTGAGGAGGTGTTCAGGCAGTCTTTCTGAGATAAAAGAGCTGACAACACCAATGCGTTTCCGAAGCTCAGGAATACCACCTTCCCCAAAACGAGTTCCAAGGACCGTTACCTGACCCGAACTAGCCCAATATTCTGACATGAGAAGCTTTAGAAGGGTTGATTTTCCGGCCCCGTTAAGACCTAAAATGGCCCAGCATTCCTTTTCTTTCACCTGCCAGTTGATTTTTTTTAATAACGTTTTTCCATTGCGGATGAAATGAACATCTTTTAGTTCAATTAAATTCGTCATAACTTTATCCTTTTGATTAAAATCTCCTTTATTCTATCATAAAATATGGTAGAATAGAAAACAGGAGGTAAGGAATGTTTCGAAATAGTAAATTGTTATTCTGGACATGTGAGATCTTATTATTGACAGTGATTTTCTACATTTGGAGATCCATGGGAGCCTTGATTGCCCCATTTGTGTCCGTTTTGAATACCATCCTCTTGCCATTTTTGATTGCAGGTTTCTTATATTACATTACAAATCCAATTGTTGAGTTATTGGAGAAATACTTAAAGATTAAGCGAATTTTTGGAATTTTGATCACCCTAGTTATCTTGTTCAGTACCATCGGTTTAGGGATATTCTATCTTCTTCCTATCTTGATCAATCAGCTATCCAGCTTGATCAATTCGACGCAAGGTCTCTATTGGGAAGTCCAAAGCTTGGTTCGAAAACTCTCAACCAATGCCTTGTTTCAAAATATCAATATTCAATCAACCATTCAACAGTTGAATCTCTCCTACATGGATATCCTCCAAAATCTTTTGAACAGTGTTACCAATAGTTTGGGTAGTGTGCTCACTACTATTGTCAATACGGTCTTTATTTTGATCATGACACCGATCTTTTTGGTTTACTTCCTCGTAGATGGGAAGAAGCTACTTCCGATGTTGGAGCGGACCATCCTACGAAATGACAAACTACAAATTTCGAGTTTGTTGGTTAGTCTCAATCAAACAGTTTCACGTTATATCAGCGGTATTTCGATCGATGCCTTGATCATAGGGACCCTCGCTTATATTGGTTATAGTTTTATCGGCTTGAAGTATGCCTTGGTCTTTGCCATTTTCTCAGCCTTTGCCAATCTCATTCCTTATGTGGGACCAACAATTGGCTTGATCCCGATGATCATTACCTACGCGTTTACAGATATGGATATGATGGTCAAAGCCGTCATTTATATGTTGATTATTCAGCAGATCGACGGGAATATCCTCTATCCTCGAATCGTTGGAGGTGTGATGAAGGTCCATCCGATTACGATCATGGTCCTCTTGTTACTCTCTAGTAACATCTACGGGATTATCGGGATGTTAGTTGCAATTCCAGTCTATTCGATCGGTAAGGAAATCATCAAATTCTTGATGAATCTTTATGACAACCATCGAGCGGCAAAAGAACAAAAGAAAAAAGAAGAATTTGGAATCATTAACAAATCATAGACTCTAAGGCCCAAAGAGGCTTTAGAGTTTTTTTGGACATTTTTGTAAAAAATGCATCTAAAAATCAACAAGTCCTATAAAATGTGTTAAAATAAAGGTATTTTAAAGATAAAATGAAAAAGGTAGGGAAAGATGAGACTCCTCTTATCGAAAAAACAAAGACGCCAATTGGAATTATTGGAAATCTTGATCAAGGAAAAAAGATGGTTTCATTTGAAAGAATTGGCTAAACGCCTGGATTGCACGGAGCGCTCCTTAAAAGAAGATTTATCCAATCTTCGTAGTACGTTTACCGAGTTTTTGATTGAATCCTCAACAAACGGGATCAAAATCAGTTATGAAGATTCAGTGGGATTAGAGGTGGTTTACCATCACTTCTTTAAAGAATCACAAGCATTTGCTTTGATTGAATATCTTTTTTTCCATAAAGATGTATCCAATGACTATATCTGTAGAAAATTTGACCTTAGTTACCAATCATTCTATCGTTTGATCCGTACCATTAATCAAAAGCTCCAAACCAAGTACAATGTAAAAATTGATTTGAAACCTTTAAATCTGGTTGGAGATGAAACGGATGTTCGTTTCTTCTATGCCCAATATTTTGCAGAGCGATATTACTATATGGAGTGGCCTTTCCCTGAGTTCAAGGAAAATGCCGTAACCGATTTGATCACTTTCTTCTTTAAGCTCTACGGCTATCCTTTAACCTTCTCAGTTATCAAGTCTTATAAGGTGCTCTTGACGGTTTATTTGTCCCGTATCAAGCAGGGTTATTTCATCGATATGCCGACCACCTTTGATGAATACAAGGATCAGTATCAAGGGGTGACCAATGTTGAAGAGATGTTGCGTTATTTCAGTTTGCAGCTGGGGGTTGAGTTGAATGAAAAAGTGCTAGAGCAGTTCTTCATTATCTTTATTCAAGAGAATTTCTATTTTAGCCCAGAGAGTCTTATTGAAGCAGCGGAAACAGACCAATATGCCAAAGAATCGACGAATTTGATCCGAAAGATGTTCAAGGATCTTTGCAAGACCTATGATTTGGAAATTGAAAACCTGGATGAAATGTTGATGCACGTCCACAATACGGCCCATCTGGGGCGTAAGGAATTGTTCTCAGAGTTTCTCTTATTTGATACCAAAACCAATACCAATGATGACTTTATGAGTATCTTCCCAGCCTTTTATGACGATTTGAAGGCAGATCTGATCGCTTATATGGAGACGATGCAACACGATCTGAACGAAGAGATCTTAAAGCACATGATTTACACGGTATACACTCACTGGGAACGCCTCTTGCCACAGTTATTGCGCCGTCGGAAATCGATCAAGGTCTTGATCATTAGTCGTTTTGATGATCACCATGCCAAATCCATGATTGACTTCCTTGATTTCTACTGTACCGATAACTTTGAATTCACCCAGATGATCAAGTACAATCTAACGGTGGAAGATATCGAAGCTTCAGATGCAGATGTTGTAGTGGCCAACTTTATGATGCCAGAATTAAAGAAAAAACCATTTATTTGTACAAGCAGCCTATCATCACTCGAGTTGGTTGAAAAACTCAATGCCTTCTTTTATGATTTTACAAGTGCAGAACACTAACATACAAAGCCTTCTTAGAAACTTTCCTTAGGTGAGTACGGACGTCAGCGAACTTCTTTGAAGTTCCATGACTAATTATTGAGCCTAAGGTCTCAATAATTCCGAGTGCTAGAAACAATCGTGTTTCTAGCACTTTTCTCACGGTGGAAAGTTTCAGTGTATTTTTGAATGAAACTGATAGTATATATCGTTTTAAGTTTTCAGCGACACTTAGGTTATTTTGTGTGAAAAAACAATTTGTTCACATTCTAAAATTAGGACTTGGTCCTGATTTTTTGATGGTAAAAAAGAAAATGACATAGAAGAATGCAGGCTCTCATATTTTGTGGTATAATATACAATATTATATACTGGAGGAAACTATCCATGGAAGACCCTGGCAGTCAGGAAATTTTACTGGAATTTATTTTACTAATTGTTTTGACATTATTGAACGCCTTTTTCTCGGCGACTGAGATGTCAATGGTATCGCTGAATCGTGCGCGTGTCGAGCAAAAGGCTGAAGAAGGGGATAAGAGATACATTCGTCTGCTCAGCGTATTGGAACAGCCTAACCATTTCTTGTCCACCATTCAGGTAGGAATCACCTTGATTACCATCTTATCTGGGGCTAGCCTGGCAGATAGTCTTGGTCGTGTGATTGCTGGTTGGATGGGCAATACCAAAACAGCACTTGCAACTGGAAGCTTTTTATCTCTTGCTTTTTTGACCTATATTGAGATCGTCTTTGGGGAATTATACCCGAAACGAATCGCCATGAACTTGAAAGATGAGTTGGCAGTTCGAACAGCTCCGATTGTCATTTTATTAGGAAAAATTGTCAGCCCCTTTGTTTGGTTGCTTTCAGCATCGACCAACCTCGTGAGTCGCTTGACACCGATGAAGTTTGATGATGCGGATGAAAAGATGACGCGGGATGAAATCGAGTATATGCTAACTAATAGTGAAGAAACACTAGATGCGGACGAGATTGAGATGCTCCAAGGAATCTTTTCATTAGATGAAATGGTAGCGCGTGAAGTCATGGTCCCACGGACAGATGCCTTCATGGTGGATATCAACAATGATACTAAAGAGATTATCGAAAGTATCCTTAAGCAAAACTTTTCACGGATTCCTGTCTATGATGATGACAAGGATAATGTGATTGGGCTCATCCATACCAAACGTTTGTTGAATGAGGGATTTGTTAATGGCTTTGACAACATTGTCCTAAGAAAGATTTTACAAGAACCTTTGTTTGTTCCAGAGACCATTTTTGTGGATGATCTTTTGAAGGAATTGCGCAATACACAAAATCAAATGGCTATTCTGCTTGATGAATACGGTGGGATGTCTGGCTTGGTGACTCTGGAAGATCTATTGGAAGAAATTGTCGGTGAGATCGATGACGAGACGGACAAAGCTGAAATCGATGTTTTCGAGATTGCTGAAAATACCTATGTCGTGCAAGGAGCTATGTCTCTCAATGACTTCAATGAATATTTTGATGTTGAGTTGGAAAGTGATGATGTCGATACGATTGCAGGTTATTACCTGACAGAAGTTGGACGGATTCCATCGTCAAAAGAACGTCTGAGCTGTGAAGTCAATAGCCAAAAGAAACACTTAGTCTTAACCAATAATAAGGTGAAAAGTGGTCGTGTGACTAAGGTCAAGGTTGAAATTTCTGAAATCATCGAAGAAGATGAAGAAACAAAGACAAAAGAAGAATAGAAACAAAGAGGCTGGACAAAAATTGTCCAGCCTTTGATGGTTGAGAGAAATAGTTATACATGAGGTGGTGTCATGCTTTAGACCATTTTCCAGAAATAATCGATGATATAGGTCAGGCCGTAGGTGTAGATGACCAGGGTGATGGGTTTGCAGAGGATGATGATGGTCATGTAGCGTTTGAAGGTCATATTGGTCAGACCTGCCAGCATACAGATGAAGTCAGCGGGACTAATGGGCCAGATCATCATAAAGATAAAGAAGCGATCGAACCGCTTGCCTTCATTGAGCCAGCCAACGTACTTGTCGTAGGTCTTCTGACTGACCATTGATTGGACGAACTTGGGTCCGTACATCCTGGAAAGGTAAAAGATAATGGCACAGCCAATCACGATCCCGATGTAATTGTAGATGGTCCCGATAATATGGCCGTAGATGAAGACACCTGCTACAGAGGTGAGGGCGCCTGGAATAATAGGCACCACTGTCTGGAGAATTTGGAGAAAGATAAAAAGAGGAGGCCCGAAGATTCCGGCTTGCAAAATAAAGGACGACAGGGTTTCTTTGGATTGAAGGATTCCAGAAAAGTAGGCCCAGATACAAAAGGCCAAGGTCCCAAGAGCTCCGATGATGGAGGACCAATTAATGATGCGCTGGAGAAGAGGAGACACTTCTTTTAAGGTTGTTTGTTTCATAAAAAATTCCGAGTTCTTTTTCTTCTACTATACCATGTTTTTGGAACTTTGTAAGGATTTTGTTTATTTTTTTGAGTAGTGAAAGTGACCTGATCGGAGTCTGTTGCTGTTTTAGTCGTGAAGCAAGTGCAAAATAGGCCTTTTTATGCTACAATGAAAGGAGTATAAAAAATGGAGAAAAACGTGTCAATCGAAAATTACAAACCAGATTTTGCGGTGGAAGCAGCCTATGATCTCACCGTTGCAGACTTGAAAAAACAGGGCATCAAGGCGGTACTTGTGGATTTGGATAATACCTTGATTGCTTGGAACAATCCGGATGGTACCCCTGAGATGCGCCGGTGGTTGCATGACCTTCGTGATGGGGGGATTCGGGTTATCGTGGTATCCAATAATAGTCCCAAACGGGTCAAGCGCGCGGTTGAGAAATTTGATATTGACTATGAAGCTTGGTCGCTCAAACCCTTTACTTTTGGGATTGATCGTGCTCTCAAACGTTTCCACTATGAAAAAAATGAGGTGGTCATGGTAGGGGATCAATTGATGACCGACATCCGGGCAGCTCATCGGGCGGGTATTCGTTCGATCTTAGTCAAGCCTTTGGTCGAGCATGACTCCATCAAGACCCAGATCAACCGGGCGCGTGAACGCCGTGTGATGAAGCAAATGGCCGAAAAATATGGTCCGATTGTATATAAAAAAGGAATTTAAGAATGGAAGAATTATTCTGTATTGGCTGTGGAGCGCCCATTCAGACAGAAAACAAAGAGGAGCTAGGCTATACCCCCCAATCAGCTCTTGAAAAGGGCTTGGAAACAGGCGAAGTCTATTGTCAACGCTGTTTCCGTCTACGTCACTACAATGAAATCACAGATGTGCATCTGACAGATGATGATTTCCTAAAGCTCCTTCACGAAGTAGGTGATAGTGATGCTCTCGTGGTCAATGTAGTGGATATTTTTGACTTTAATGGATCGGTTATCCCTGGCCTACCACGCTTTGTAGCAGGAAACGATGTCCTCTTGGTCGGAAACAAAAAAGACATTTTGCCCAAGTCTGTCAAGGATAGCAAGGTGACCCACTGGTTGATGGAGCGGGCCCACGAAGAAGGCATGCGTCCTGTCGATGTGGTCCTCACCTCTGCCCAAAACAAGAGTGCGATCAAGGACTTGATGGAAAAGATCGAGCAGTACCGCAAAGGCCGTGATGTTTATGTGGTGGGTGTGACCAATGTTGGGAAATCGACCCTCATTAATGCAATCATCCAAGAAATCACTGGGGATAAGGATATCATCACGACTTCTCGCTTCCCAGGGACGACACTGGACAAGATCGAAATCCCATTGGATGATGGTTCCTACATCTACGATACACCGGGGATTATCCATCGCCACCAAATGGCACACTACTTGACGGCGAAAAACCTCAAGTATGTCAGCCCTAAAAAGGAAATCAAGCCCAAGACCTACCAGCTCAATCCAGAGCAAACCCTCTTCTTGGGCGGCTTGGGACGCTTTGACTTTATCAAGGGAGAAAAGCAAGGTTTCACCGCCTTCTTTGATAACGAACTCAAGCTTCATCGGACCAAACTCGAAGGAGCGACGGCCTTTTATGATAAGCATGTCGGTGGCTTATTAACTCCCCCTAACAGCAAGGAAAAAGAAGAATTCCCACCCTTGGTTTCTCATGAGTTTACCATCAAGGACAAGACAGACCTCGTCATCTCTGGACTCGGCTGGATCCGCGTCAATGGAGAAGCCAAAGTTGCCGTCTGGGCACCAGAAGGCGTTGCCGTCGTCACCCGCAAAGCTATTATTTAAAAATATGAAATAGAATGAAATTGAAGAGCGAACGAAGTGAGCTCAAATAGGGATCGTTATTGCCGTGGTGTAGTTGCCAATCGATCGATTGGCAAGGGCAAAATGGAGACCAAGGCTCCATTTTGAGGTAAGGAAATCCATTTTTCAAAGATGAGATCTTTGAAAAATTAGTTTCGACCGTCCCCACCACTTAAAATAATGATCAAAAAATAAGGAAGTAAAAACATGACATTAACATCCAAACAACGGGCTTTCCTCAATAGCCAAGCCCACAGCCTCAAACCCATTATCCAAATTGGGAAAAACGGGCTTAATGATCAAATCAAAACCAGTGTGCGTCAAGCGCTTGATGCGCGCGAACTGATCAAGGTGACCCTTCTTCAAAATACGGATGAGAATATCCATGAAGTAGCAGAAATCTTGGAAGAAGAAATCGGTGTGGAAACGGTCCAAAAGATTGGTCGGATTCTCATCTTGTTCAAACAATCGAGTAAAAAAGAAAATCGTAAAATTTCAGCGAAGGTAAAAGAAATTTAAGACATCGAGGAGAGCAAACCTATGGCAATTGAACTATTGACTCCCTTTACCAAGGTAGAGTTAGAGCCAGAGATCAAAAACAAGAAACGCAAACAAGTTGGTATTTTGGGTGGGAATTTCAATCCGATCCACAATGCCCATTTGGTCGTTGCGGATCAAGTGCGCCAACAATTAGGGTTAGATAAGGTGCTCTTGATGCCTGAGTATTTACCACCGCATGTCGATGCCAAGGGGACGATTGCAGAGCACCATCGCCTTAAGATGCTGGAATTAGCGATTGAAGGCATTGAAGGTCTGGAAATCGAGACGATCGAGCTAGAACGCAAAGGAATTTCCTATACCTACGACACCATGCTCTTGCTCAATGAACGCGATCCAGACACAGATTATTACTTTATTATTGGTGCAGATATGGTGGATTATTTACCCAAATGGCACCGCATCGATGAATTGGTGGAGATTGTGCAATTTGTCGGGGTACAGCGGCCACGCTATAAGGCGGGGACTTCTTATCCGGTGATCTGGGTGGACGTTCCTCTAATGGACATCTCCTCTAGTATGGTGCGTGATTTTGTAGCCAAAGGCCGGACGCCGAATTTTATGTTGCCAAAACCAGTCTTGGACTACATCAAGAAAGAAGGTTTGTATTAATGACCTATGAAAACTACCTTGGCTTTTCTCGTGAGGTCTTGCTTGAAAAAATGCGTCAAATCCTGCCAGAAAAGCGGATAACCCACTGTTTAGGGGTTGAGAAGGCTACGCGTGACTTGGCCAAACGTTATGGGGCTGATGAAGAGCAGGCTGGTCTAGCAGGTCTCTTACATGACTATGCCAAGAAATTATCGGATCAGGAATTTTTGGACTTGATTGATCGCTATGAGCTAGATCCATCATTAAAAAACTGGGGCAACAATGTCTGGCATGGGATGGTCGGGATTTATAAGATCCAAGAAGATCTCGGACTGACAGATCCAGCCATTCTTCGCAGTATTGAGATTCATACGGTTGGGAGTGGACAGATGTCAACCTTAGACAAGATTGTCTATGTGGCAGATTATATTGAACACAATCGGGATTTCCCTGGGGTAGAGCAAGCGCGGGAAATCGCTCAAGTCTCCTTGGATCGTGCCGTGGCCTATGAGACGGCTCGTACAGTCGAACACCTGGCTCACCAAGGATTGCCGATTTATCCCCAAACCCTTGAAACCTACAACGCCTTTGTGAAGTATTTGAAAGAGGATTAAATGAAAGAAAAAGAACTACTTGAACTTGTTGTTAAAGCTGCCGATGAAAAGCGTGCAGAAGACATTGTCGCTTTGGATGTCCAAAGCTTAACTAGCGTGACAGATTACTTTGTCATCGCAAGCTCTATGAATAGTCGCCAATTGGAGGCAATCGCTGAAAACATTCGCGAGAAAGTCGTTGAAGCTGGTGGCAATGCCAGCCACGTCGAAGGTGATTCAGCTGGAGGTTGGGTCCTTCTTGACTTAGGTGGTGTGGTGGTCCATGTTTTCTCAGAAGAAATGCGTGCCCACTATAACCTAGAAAAGCTATGGCACGAAGCAAGTGCTGTCGATCTTTCAGCAGCCCTAGCATAAGCAGGTAAACTCAGTTGGTAGCAACTGAGTTTTGTTGGTTAAATTGAAATTCTATGGAAAGAAAGGATGGGGCCTCGTGTTTGGTTGTTTTCTTAATTAAACACGAGCTAAAAGCTGTGAGAAAAAGAGTAATTTCCTTTGTATCTGACGATACGGCAGAAAGTTTCCTATTTTCTCTTTGCTTTTAACGCTCTTTGTATCTTAGAAAGGATTTGAACCCGTCCTGTAATCCTCGGAAAATAGATAGGGCTACGTCAAATTGTTAACTATAAAATTTATTGTTTGACGCAGTAGCTGATTGGACTCTTTATTCGCTTTTTAAGCACAGAAGAGTACCTAATCAGCCTTGCGGGTGTGAGACAACGACCGAATTTTCTAAGAAAACTCGTTCTGTCTCACTCCCCTAATTTTCTATCGGATTACAGGCGGACTTGGTATCATGAATATGGCGACTTATGAAACGTTTGCAGCGGTCTATGATGCGGTCATGGATGACAGTCTGTATGATTTGTGGACGGATTTTTCCCTCCGTAATCTCCCAAAGACAAAAGATAAGAAAAAATTACTGGAATTGGCATGTGGGACAGGGATTCAGTCTGTCCGCTTTTCCCAAGCTGGCTTTGACGTAACAGGATTAGACTTGAGTGCGGACATGCTGAAGATTGCTGAAAAAAGAGCGGCTTCAGCCAAGCAAAAGATTGCTTTTATCGAGGGCAATATGCTGGACTTATCCAAGGCTGGTAAATACGATTTTGTGACCTGTTACTCGGATTCCATCTGCTATATGCAGGACGAAGTGGAAGTGGGGGATGTCTTCAAAGAGGTCTACAATGCCCTTAATGAAGACGGGGTCTTTATCTTTGATGTCCATTCAACCTACCAGACGGATGAGGTTTTCCCAGGCTATTCTTATCATGAAAATGCAGAAGATTTTGCCATGCTCTGGGATACCTATGAAGATGAAGCCCCTCACTCGATTGTCCATGAGCTGACCTTCTTCGTCCAAGAAGAAGATGGCTCCTTTAGTCGGCACGATGAAGTCCATGAAGAGCGCACCTATGAAGTCTTGACCTATGATATTTTGCTGGAGCAGGCTGGCTTTCAATCCTTTAAACTCTACGCGGACTTTGAAGACAAAGAGCCAACTAAGACCAGCAAACGTTGGTTTTTCGTAGCACAGAAGTAGGACAGCATGACAGTTACAGGAATTATTGCAGAATTTAATCCTTTTCACAATGGCCACAGGTACCTGTTGGATCAGGCAGAAGGGCTGAAGATTGTTGCCATGTCCGGCAATTTTGTCCAACGTGGTGAGCCTGCCATTGTAGATAAGTGGACACGGGCCCAGATGGCTTTGGAAAATGGAGCGGACCTGGTGGTCGAGCTCCCCTTTCTCGTGGCTGTTCAGTCGGCCGATCATTTTGCTAAGGGTGCGGTAGAGATCTTGTCCCGTCTGGGAATCGACCAATTGACCTTTGGGACAGAAGAGGTCTTAGATTACCAAGCGATTGCGACTGTTTATTCGGAGAAAGAAGCGGAAATGGAAGCTTTCCTGCGAAGTCTTCCTGACGATTTATCCTATCCACAAAAGACCCAAAAAATGTGGGAAACCTTTGCTGGAGTGGAGTTCACAGGAGATACTCCCAACCATATCCTGGGGCTAGCTTATGCCAAGGCTTGTGCTGGAAAGGCGATTGCGCTGAAGCCCATCCAACGGCAGGGTGCGGGTTATCACTCAGAAGAAAAAAACGTGGCCTATGCTTCTGCGACTAGTCTACGCCTACACAAGGAAGATCAGAACTTTGTCGACAAGTTTATGCCCAATAGTCAACTCTTTCAGTCGGCTTCGCAGGTGACTTGGGAGGATTATGACCAACTACTCAATTATCAAATCCTAACTCATCCGGACCTGACACAGGTGTTTCAAGTCAATGAAGAACTGGCCAATCGGATAAAGGAGGCCATTCGAAATGCTGGCTCTGTGGAAGACCTGGTGGAGAAAGTCTCAACCAAGCGCTATACTAAGGCGCGAGTGCGCCGCATTTTGACTTATATCTTAGTAGGTGCGAGAGAAGAAATCTTGCCGACCGCTATCCATGTCTTAGGATTTTCCGCAAAGGGCCAAGCCCACCTCAAGTCACTAAAAGGTCAAGTGGACCTGGTGACGCGGATTGGAAAGGAACCTTGGGATGCCTTGACCCAGCAAGCAGACCAAGTCTATCAATTGGGCCATCCCCAATTGCCAGAGCAGATCTGGGGTCGGGTGCCAGTGAGAGTGGAAAAATAAACGGTCTTACGCTCCCCCTATGCCCACATAACAAAGGCATCTTTGTCACATTAGGCAAGAAAGTGATGATGCACGAAATCAGTATTAATCTACTGTCTAAAAAATGTTTTTAGACAGTAGATTTTTTTTTTACGAATAATTAGGTAGAGAGGGAAAAACTTGTACAAGTTCCTGACAAGTTTATCTTTTTCATGTATAATAAAAGAAAAGAGGTAGAATGAGGTATGGTAATGGAAGCAGTCGTTTATTCAACATTCCGCAATCATTTGAAGGATTATATGAAGAAGGTGAATGATGAGTTTGAGCCTTTGACGGTTGTAAATAAGAATCCAGATGAAGATATTGTGGTCATCTCTAAAAGCGAGTGGGATAGCATTCAAGAAACCCTGCGAGTAGCCCAGAACAAGGAATTGTCGGATAAGGTCTTGCGGGGCATGGCAGAAGTCCGAGCTGGTCAGGTTCAACTCCATGAGATTGAGGGGTAACGGATGTTACTCAAGTTTACAGAAGATGCCTGGAAGGATTATTGTTACTGGCAACGTCAGGACAAAAAAACACTGAAGCGAATCAATACCCTTATCAAAGAGATACAAAGGGATCCATTTGCAGGGATTGGTAAGCCTGAGCCCTTGAAATATGACTTTCAAGGAGCGTGGTCAAGGCGGATTGATGCAGAAAATCGCCTGATTTATATGCTAGATGAGTCAGGTGTTGCCTTTCTGTCATTTAAAGATCATTACTAAGTTTTTGTATTTAAAGATCTTGTATAATCGTTTTACTTAAAATCTTATTTGAGCCTGCTTTATAAGTGGGCTTTTATGGTATAATAAAAGCGAATGTTAATATAAAAATAGGGGAAGCAAATGTCTAATTTTAAAGAAAAACTACCATTATTTCAATCGAACGATGTTCAGATTTCAAATGTGGTCAATGCAGTTTGGTCGATAGCAAATACCTTACGTGGGGCTTATCGTGCGGATAAGTATCGAGATGTTATCATTCCAATGTTTGTCTTGACTCGTCTAGAAGCTGCCCTATTACCGACCAAAGACGAAGTAGTTGCGCTTTATCAGTCAAATTCCAATACACCAGAGAAAGTTCTTGAGAACAAGTCTGGCTATAAATACTATAATACCAGTCCTTTTACGCTTGAAAACCTCCAAAATGATCCCAATGCGATTGAGGAAAATTTTATTGCCTATTTAGATGGTTACTCTTGTCGTGTGAAGGACATTATTGAAAATCTGAAGTTTAAAGAACAGGTCCACACGCTTGCAAAGTCTGGACGTCTTTTTACTGTCATCAAAAAATTCTCTCAGATCGACCTATCGCCAAGTTCTGTGGACTATATGGTGATGGGCTATATGTTTGAGGATATTATCCGTCGCTTTTCTGAAAATGAGGAAGCTGGATCTCACTATACTCCTCGTGAAGTCATTGCTCTAATGGTCAATCTGCTCTTAATCGAAGCCGATGAAGACTTATTTGTTGATAAAAAAGAGTTGAAAATCTTAGATATGGCAGCCGGGACAGGTGGCATGCTAGCGACAGCCAAAAGTTATATCCGTAAGCTTGATACAGGGGCAAATGTCCGTCTTTTTGGTCAGGAAGTTTTAGATGAGACTTTCGGGATTGGCCGAGCGGATATGTTGATTCGTCAAGAAGATTCGGATTATTTTGTGAAGGCGGACACTCTAAAAGATCCCGATCCATTCCCAGATACGAAGATGAGTTTTGTCATTGCCAATCCTCCCTTTGGTCAATCTTGGGGCGGGAAAGATGCGGACGATGGTGTCGAAGAAGCTGTTAAGGAAGATCATAAACTATTTGTGACTACAGAAGGACGACAAGGACGTTTTGTTGCGACCCCGGGAACTGGCGATGCCCAATTGCTTTTCCATCTTCATGGTTTAGCTAAACTAGAAGAAAATGGACGAGCAGCTATTATTTCAAATGGTTCTCCTCTCTTTTCTGGTGGTACTTCATCTGGGGAGAGTCAGATCCGACGTTATATCCTTGAGAATGACTTGCTTGAAGCTATTATTGCCCTACCAGGACAGTTTTTCTACAATACAGGAATTGGGATTTATATCTGGATTTACAATAAAAACAAATCTCCTGAGCGTCAAAACAAGGTCCAATTTATCGATGCGACAGAGGAGTTTGTTCCTCTGCGCAAATCTCTAGGACAAAAACGTCGTGAATTGTCTCAAGATAATATCCGCCAAATACTCCAATGGTATGACAATTTTACAGAAAATGACCATGTGAAGATTTTTGATAAGGAAGAATTTCTTTACCGAGAATATACTGTCATGCAGCCTCTACAACGTCGTGGCTGGATTACTGAGGAAACCATTGAGAAGGCAAAAAGTGCTCCTTTCCTAGCTAAACTATTTGACGAATACCAGTATCAAGAATTGCTAGAGATGGAACCACGCTCAGCCAAGGATGAAAAGAAATTACAAGACTTCGAAGCTGGAAAGGCTAAGCAAGAAGCTATCTTAGATGCTCTTCGTAAGGGAATCTCTAAAGAGACCTATCCTAACTTCGAAATCTTTGTCCAAGTCATCAAGGACTTGTTGGGGGATATCAAGGTCACGCCTGCTAATATCAATGCGTTAGCTCTTGCTATGAGTGAAATGGACAAGACAGCAGAAGTCATCCGAACTAACAAGAAAGACAAGCCAAATGAGATTGCTGATGGGATTGTCTATGATAAGACAACCAAAGATAGTGAAATCGTTAAGCTGACAGAGAATGTGGAAGCCTACTTTGCGCGTGAAGTCTACCCACATGTACCTGACGCCCACTACTGGTTTGATGAGGAAAAGGGCTATGGAGCCGAGATCCCTTTTACCCGCTATTTCTATCAATACAAAGCACCAGAAAGTGCAGAAAAGCTCTTGGCAGAGTTCTATGACTTGGAAGCAGAACTACAGACGTTTTTGGAGGAACTCAAACATGACTAGGATGAAAGAGAGTGGTATCGACTGGATCGGACAGATACCTCAAGAGTGGGAAGTGAGACCAATAAAGAACATTGTAGAGACACCTGTTACAGATGGACCGCATGAAACACCAGTGTTATATGAAACAGGCATCCCATTCCTATCTGCAGAAGCTGTAAAAGACGGGATTTTAGATTTTAATTACAAGCGTGGATACATTTCATTACGAGACCATGAACGTTTTAAGAAAAAAGTATCACCTAAAAAAGATGATATTTATATCGTAAAATCTGGAGCTACAACAGGAAATGTTGGCATAGTAACTACTGATGAAATTTTTGATATTTGGTCTCCGTTAGCTTTAATTAGAAGCACAAAAACATTAGCTATTCAAAAATACATTTATTTTTATTTGTTATCTACTATCTTTAAAGCTCAGGTAGAATTTAATTGGTCTTTTGGAACTCAACAAAATATAGGTATGGGAGTTATAGAAAGAATAAAAGTTATCCTGCCACCTATATCAGAACAAGAAAGAATTGTAGAGATTCTAGATAAGAAAACCGCCCAGTTAGATAAGGTTAAAGCCCTATTGGAAGAGCAGATTCAAAAACTTAAAGACTACCGCGCAAGCTTGATTTATGAGACCGTCACAAAAGGATTGGATAAAACAGTTCCTATGAAAGATTCAGAAATCGACTGGATCGGACAGGTACCCGAAGGGTGGGGAGTGAAGCTACTTAAGTATTTAATTAAGTTTAAAAATGGTTATGCTTTTGATAGTAAACAATTAACTATGGAGCAAACAGGAGTCAAGGTTATTAGAATTGGAGATTTTAAGTCATCCGGTATAGATTTTAATACGGCATTAAATGTTTTTACTAGTTTTAATAGTAAGTTAGACCTTTACAGAATTAGAAAAAGTCAAATTTTAATAGCTATGAGTGGTGCAACTGTAGGTAAGATATCATTTGTTAATCAAGAACCTAATGTATATAGTGTTATAAATCAACGCGTAGGTATTATAGAATCTGAGATAAACAAATGGATATATTATTGTTTATCTACTGATTCCTTCATGAGCTATATTCAATTGAATTCAAATGGTTCTGCCCAACCTAATATATCTTCTGGTGAAATATCTGATTTTAAAGTTGCCATTCCTGATGATGTAGTAATTCAAAAATGTGTAAAATATCTAGATAATCAACTTGAAAGTATCAATAAACTAATTCAAATCAAGAACCAACAAATTGAAAATATTAATAAACAACGACAAACTCTTATTTATGATTATGTAACGGGGAAGAGAAGAGTATAGTATAGTAACTTGTATTTGGTTGAAACAAGTGAATGATAGGATGGTCTTAAAATATGGAAGAAAATTATAGTCTATCTGTATCTCAAATAAAGAAATCTATTAAGGAAAATTCTTTAATCTTATTTGTTGGTGCAGGCATATCAGCTAATTCAAATTTGCCAACTTGGGGAGAATTGATTCAATCATTAAAAAAAGAGTTGAATTTACCAGAAGAAAAAACAAAAGATCCCCTAAGAGTTGCTCAATATTATTATGATACCTTTGGGAAAAATCAGTATACAAAAAAGATAGAGGAAGTTTTCTTTAGTAAGGGAACAAGTAAACCAAATGAGTTACATACACTAATAGAGAAAATAGCTCCGAAACATATTATTACGACAAACTATGATTCTCTACTGGAAGATCAGTTTGAAAATGGCTTGCTGAAGTACAATATAGTCGCAGAGGATAAAGATATCCCATACACAAGTTCTGAAAGATATTTAATTAAAATGCATGGAGACTTCAGCAAGAAAAATATTGTTTTAAAAGAGGATGATTACTTAGACTATGCGTTGAATTTCCCAATGGTTTCTACTTTAATTCAGTCATTGATAATGAACCATACCTTATTGTTCGTAGGTTATTCTTTAGGTGATTCTACTTTTAATTCTATATTTCGATTGATTCAGAACACATTTAAATTGGATGCTAAATTTGCCTATTTTTATACACCTGAAGAACCTTCGATGATTATTAGAGAGTATTATAAGAAACAAGGCATTATAATTGTTTCTAACGAAACTTTTTCTGATGAAGAAACGGACAATCAGAACAAAAAGTATTTTAGTACAAAGAGATTTTTAGAGACTCTTGCTGAAAATAGGAAAAGCACGGTAAAGAATGCTGAAGATTTATGGAATCAACTTGCTTTTTTAGATAGACTCAGTTTTATCGATTCGAAAGATTTTTCGACATACTCCACTTTAAAGAGAAGAGCTTTAAACAGCGGTGATAGCTATAGCTGGTTTGGAAAAGATGACTTAAGATTTGAAATTGAGGATCATGAAGAACTACGAAATATGGTCACTAACAAATCTCTCTTAAAACATTTTTTTGATCTTGACTTTGAAGAAACCAGAGAATTCAAAGCAAATGGATTTTTAATGGAGGCGTTCGAGTTATATGAAGAAAAACAATATGATTTAGCAAAAGCAAAGTTTAGAGAGTTAGCGAATACAGCATTTCGTCAAAAAGACTATTTTAATTTCCTTGTGTGTGAATTTAATTTCCAACGTATCTCCATAAATCTTTTTGAAGAAACACATAATTATGCTGAATCATTATATAGTGGGGAACTAAATGAACTCACAGAACAAATCATTAACTCTGTTACAGGTAATGAGAAAAAAATAATCGAATTTTTTAGAGATTCAATCCTTAACTTCAATTTTTTATACAGAAAATTAGAAGCGATTAATGAATTATTCGATGAAATTCGTGAAGAGCATGAAAACTATAGGAGGGGAGGACATTCTTTTAATAACCATCTCTATAATGCTGAATTTGAAGTGAAAAATCTTTATAACTTTATAAAACTAAACTGTTTATGTGTTGAACATTATAAAATGTTTAAATCAATCATTAATAGATATTTAGAAATGTTATTACTCAGTTATGATAATTCATATGTAAACCATGAAAAATCTATTTTTGAAGGAACAGCATCAATGATTTGGGAACTTGATTTGGATGACGTTCAATTGATTCTTCCTAGTATAGATTTTAAAGTAGTAAATTTATATTTTAGAAATTATTCATTTAGTAAAATAAAAGTTACTGAAGAAGCAAAAGAGTTTTTATTTAATAGAATAGCCTATCTGCAAGAAAAAGTTAAATCTCATGTAGATACTCATCTCCATGAACTCAGAAATCTACTAAATTTTTTACCTCTGGTTGATGATATAGATGTATCAAAAATAATAAATGTTTTAGACTCTCAAACACTATATTTTAATTTAGATAAAGAAATTAAGGGGCTTATTAAAGTCGTCCTTGATAATAAAAGTGCAATTAACAATGATTTGTCGAAATCTAAGATACTTGAGATTGTTAATAAACATTTAAACATAATTTTAGGGAATGATTTTTCTTTATATCATTCAGCGTATCCATTATATTCTCAGTTATTAAAATACTGCTCAACTGAAGAAGAAACTGCGAAAATAATGCTTGAAAAGCTCAATATAGATATTTTAAAAATTAAATATCAAAATAATGATGTTAAAAATATTATGGAGTATTCTGATTTGTTACGTTATATATTTAAAAATCTTGAAGAGGATACTAAACAAGATGTTCTAGAAATTCTAAGCACTTATGAGGATTCAGAAAATATTGATTATTACAAAGTAATTGAACTGATGCTTGCTAAAGTATATGATTTTTCTAAGCTACAAAATAAAATCTACCAATACTTGATTGAAAGAATTAATAAAAGTTATGAGGATGGTATAAAAACCTTCCCAGATCCAAGAGAACAGTCAGTAGGTGATTTATACAATCTAAGCATAGAAGGATATTTTTCAGAGTTTGACATTTTAAAAGATATCAAAGAAAATATCCGAGGGCTTTACCCTGAAGTAGACTGGACTTGGTACAATGATAGAAGTGATGAAGTTATTCATCGTTTATTAGAGCGTAGAACTCCAATTAATATTAAAACTTATGTTTCAAAAAATGAAGAAGATAATAAATTGATTGATGAGTATATAATCAGAACTCTCAATGAAGAAAAAATTACGTTTAAGAAATGAACTGAACCAACGAAATGTTAGAAAGTGAGAAACTATGGCAAATTTGGGCTTGAAGGAGCGCTATGATTTCCAGCAGTGGATTATCAAAGATTTGAAAGAAAAAAATGGTTATATCCAGCGGGATGCTACTTGCTACGAGCCTCGATTAGCCATGGATGTGGAGCTCCTCTGGGACTTTCTGTTGGAGACCCAGGAGGAGACTATGGATTATCTCCTTAAAAAACTGAGTAAGGAGACGATCATCAATCTCATCAATACAGAAATCGTCAAGGGTGGATTTTTGTTCGCCTTAAAAGAGGGTGTCTTTATTGAAAACAAGCAATTGCGTCTTCTCTATCGCAAACCTGCGACTAGTTTTAATGAAAAGGCCCTTCAGCAATACCAAGCCAATCGCTTGTCAGTGATTGAAGAAGCGGTTTATGAAGAAGATGATCGCATCGATCTCGTTATCTTTATCAATGGATTAGCCCTTTTTGCTATTGAGCTCAAGTTCAATCCAAATGGTCAATCGGTCCAGGATGCTATCAAGCAACTCAAGGGTCGCAATCCCAAAAATCGCCTCTTTCGTTTTGAGCAGGGGGTCTTGGCTTCCTTTGCTGTAGATACCTTGGAAGTCTACATGACTACCCAGTTAAAAGGCCAAGAAACCTATTTCCTACCTTTTAACATGGGGAAAGGAGAAGGGATTGAAACGGGAAGTGGGAATCCCCATAATCCAGACGGAGTGGACACAGAGTATTTATGGCTAGACGTCCTGACCATGGACAGTATTCTCCAACTGGTTGAGAGTTTCATCTTTTATGAAGTCGATAAGAGCAACTCTAAAAAGAAAACTCTTATCTTCCCAAGATATCATCAACGTAGAGCCGTTAGTCGCCTTCTGGAAGATATGAAGACCAATCATACAGATAACAATTATTTGATTCAACACTCAGCGGGTTCAGGAAAAACGAACACTATTGCTTGGCTTGCCCACAGCTTAGTGTCCCTTCATGATGACCAAAACAGAAATATTGTCGATACAGTCTTGATTGTCACAGACCGTATTGTAGTAGACCGTCAGTTACAAGATGCTGTTAGACAGATTAACCATAAGAACGGTGTCGTGAAAGTGATGGGTGATCGTGAAACATCAAGTGATTTAGCTGATGCCATTGCAGGAAATACAAAAATCATTGCAACGACAATCCATAAGTTCGCCCAGATTAATCAGTCTGATTGGATGTCTGTTGGCAATACCGCCAATAAGAAGTTTGCTATTTTGATTGATGAAGCTCATAGTTCGACGACAGGCTCTTATATGAGTTCTATCAGTCAGGTCTTGACTGAAACGGATACAGAAGATAGAAACATCGATGAGGTGCAGGAAGTAATCGTTGCGGATGCGATTGAGCAGGAGATTGCGCGTACAGGTAAGCAAGATAACGTTTCAATCATTGCCTTTACAGCCACTCCTAAGGCAACCACCCTACAGTTGTTTGGTACGACCCAGTCAGACGGTTCTAAAGCTCCTTTTGATGTCTACAGTATGAAACAAGCAATCAATGAAGGCTTTATCTTGGATGTCCTCAATAACTACACGACCTATAAGACCTATTGCAAGCTAAACAAGGCTGTAGAAGAAGATCCTGAACTGAAAACTACTATTGCCAAACGTAAGATTGCTAAGTTTATTGAATTATCTGATGAAAATATCAATCAAAAAGTGGAGATCATCATGGATCATTTTATCAGTCATGATATTATGGCTGAGTTAGGTGGACATGGGAAGGCAATGATTGTGACATCTGGACGTGAAGCTGCGGTTAAGTACCAGCTAGCCTTTCAGAAGTATTTTGAAGATCATAGTATTACGAGCATTGGGACCTTGATTGCTTTCTCAGGTAAGGTAAATTATCGTGGTAAGGAATACTCTGAATTACAGATGAATCACTGTAAAGAAGATGCTTTAAAAGATCAGTTTAATACAGATGACTATCAGGTCTTGATTGTGGCTAATAAATACCAAACAGGATTTGATCAACCCAAGTTGGTAGCCATGTATGTCGATAAGAAATTACGGAGCGTTGCGGCTGTTCAGACATTGTCTCGTCTGAATCGAATTTTCAGAGGTTACAACAAGAAGACCTTTATTCTTGATTTTAAAAACACTTATGAAGATATTCAATCTGCTTTTGCCCCATATTACCGAACAACGATTCTATCAGAAACGATTTCACCTCGAGATGTTTTAGACTTAGATAAAAAATTGGATGAGTATAGCATTTTAGATACGGATATTGTCCATGAGTTCAACCAATATCTGTACCAAGAGAAACGTTCTAGTCGGGATAAACAAAAAATGGTGGCTCTTCTAAACCAAGGATATGAGAGAGTCAGACGCTACACTGATAAAGAACAGCTATCTATTCGTAAGGTGATTCGAGGTTTCTTACGGATGTACACCTTCCTGATTCAAGCTACAGCTTACCAAAACGAGGTCTTACACGAGCGATACAATTATCTTCAACGCTTAGTGAAGATGATTGACGTTCGGATTGGTAGTGATGACTTTACAATCGCCGATAAGATAGTCGTTGATTATATGAAACATAAAAAGACAGGTTCATTTGTGGGAGTTTCCGAATTGGATCAAAAGTATGAGGTGAACTTACCTAAACCAAGTTTAACATCAGTGACAGAAGATCAGGAAAAGCGCTTGTCAGAAATTCTGGATGAAATAAATGAACAGTTAGATTTGGATATTGAACCAGAAGTTGGAATAAGTGGTGCAGTCTCTATTCGTGAGTTATTGAAAAAGAATCCAAGGCTTAAACAATCAGCGCATGTTAACTCTCGGGAAGATTTTAAATTTGCTTTTGAAGAAGAAATTGATAATGCGTTAACAGAGGGTTACTCTCAAAGTCAAGATTTGTTTGGAGCCCTTCTTAACAATGAAGCTTTTAAAAAACGAATGGCTAATATCTTCATTGATGATGTCTATAGACATTTGAAAGCAGAATAGTATCCTTTCTAAAAATAGAAAAATCTAGTCTAAGTTCCGCGATTTGTGATATAATATAAAAGATTGAAAATAATTTGAAAAAATTTAAGGAGAATCCTCATGGGACGTAAATGGGCCAATATTGTTGCCAAAAAAACTGCCAAAGATGGTGCCAACTCAAAAGTATATGCCAAATTTGGTGTTGAGATCTATGTAGCTGCTAAAAAGGGTGAACCAGATCCAGAATCAAATACTGCTTTGAAATTCGTTATCGACCGTGCGAAACAAGCGCAAGTACCAAAACACGTGATTGACAAAGCGATCGATAAGGCAAAAGGGAACACCGATGAAACCTTTACAGAAGGGCGTTACGAAGGCTTCGGACCAAATGGTTCAATGTTGATCGTTGATACCTTGACGTCAAACGTCAACCGTACAGCTGCTAACGTAAGATCTGCTTTTGGTAAAAACGGCGGAAACATGGGCGCTTCAGGGTCTGTATCTTACCTATTTGATAACAAAGGTGTTATCGTCTTTGCTGGTGATGATGCCGACGCCATTTTTGAGCAGTTGCTAGAAGCTGATGTCGACGTGGATGATGTTGAAGCTGAAGAAGGAACCATCACAGTCTACACTGCTCCAACTGATCTTCACAAAGCCATCGTTGCTTTGCGTGAATCAGGTGTGGAAGAATTCCAAGTTACTGAACTGGCGATGATTCCTCAATCAGAAGTTGAGTTGTCAGGTGAAGATTTGGAAACTTTTGAAAAACTTTACAGCGTTCTTGAAGATGATGAGGACGTTCAAAAAATCTACACAAACGTGGATGGATTCTAATCACTCGTACGGACTGTAGTGAATAGCATAAATCAAGAAAAAGGATAGCTTCTCAAATCAAGCTATCCTTTTTATCTGTCTGATGAGGATCTATCTTTTGTAAGTGATGTCCTGTATAAGTGTAAATACGGGTCAGGGGTGATTGGGAAAGAGTGGAAACCTTAAAGTAGAAATAATGGTCTCGATGATCTCGACTTTTAGTATGGTGAAGACGAAAATAGTTTCGCTGGCCTGCGGCCATAGAGTGGAGAATATCGTCTTCTAGAAATACAAGCGGTGTAGAAGTAGCGGCCCACTTGTAAAAGTCCATCTCAAATTGGTGGTAATTCTCCGAAAAATAATCAAATTGTAACTCGTGTTTAGTCTGAATAGGTTTCATACGGTGTTTCCTCAGATTCAATAAAAATGATAGAGGTCAGAAGGAGCCGGTGGTAGTGGTCCTCGCCTTTGAGAAGAAGCTCAGAAGCAGATAAGGTGTGAATCGAACCTGTGTAGGTTGCAAATTGATTGCTTTCTAGAGTTGTGATCGAGACCGGCGTTTGTTGTTGAAAGGACTGCTCGAGGAGCTGAATCTGCTCAGAAAGAGGAAGAACGTTGAGTTGATTGCGGTTGATTTCTTTTGTCTGAAGGGCAGTTGTGTGCTCAGATAAAAAGAAGCCGGCCCATTTGGCCATGCCACGGTCTTGAAATTCGCGTGCGGATTGATAAGGGAGATAAGAACGGTCGATCATGTTAATCCATCTAAGCCTCCTGCGGAATGTCCGCCTGTTAGTTTACTGCGTGCAATAGCTCGAGAGTTTTCTAGTAGTGAGGAGCCTTTCTGAAGAGAGGCAAAGCCAAATTGGTCCCGAATGCGATCAATTGTCTGCTGGAGTTTTTCCTCTTTTTCTAGGGCTACTGGGTTATCAAAGAGAGAAAAAAGTTGGAGGGACTCCTCGACCAATTCTCCATAAAAAACGCCAATCTGCCGAATGGCTCCGCCTTCATACTTGGAGCGAAAGAGTCGTAGAACCGTATCGGATAGAATCTTGGTGGATTGGGTAGGTTCAATCTTTTGCTGGCAATGAATGGACGGAAGCCCCTCAATTTTGGAGTAGGAGGCATGAATGGAGACTAGCTGGGTCTTCTTTTTTTTCCGTCGCAAGCGGATAGCCACCTGTTCAGCCATCTCACGAAACACCAGCTCAATGTCAGCTTGTAGATGGTAGTCATAGGGCAAGATTTGAGAGTTGCCAATGCCTCGTGACTTCGGACGATAAGGCTTGTGGACATTGCTTTCATCAATGCCATGGGCATGGAACCAAAGTTGCAGCCCCATGACTCCGAATTCTTTCTTTAAGAGATCGGGATGAGCCTGGGCCAGTTCTTTAATTGACGTGATCCCGATCCCTTGCAATCGTTTTTCAGTGCGACGTCCAATGCCCCAAAAATCAGTGAGCTGGGGCAGTTTCCAGACCTTGCTTTCTACGTCTTCGTAAGACCAATTGGAGCGCATATTTCGGCAATGCTTGGCTTCATTGTCCAAGGCTAGCTTGGCAAGAAGGGGATTGGCGTTGCTGAGGCCGATGGTAGAATAGATTCCAGTTTCTTGCCAGATCCTTTTTTGGATCCTGGCAGAAAGAAGGTCCAGTTTTTCCTTTCGCGAGAGGGAGGAATCTGGAATAAAATAATTTAAGGAAGAAGTCAGATCGATAAAGCCTTCGTCAATCGAGTAAGGGAAAATATCATCCGGTGCCGCAAACTCTTGAAAAACCTTCTGAATTTCCATATTGACCTGAATGTAGGTATTCATGCGTGGTGGCACAATCAGGGTCCTTTTGGCCCAGAATTCAATGTAAGCAATAAAGCCTGGATCCGTCGGCAATCCTTGCTTTTTTGCGACGTAGCTATTGAATTTTCTGGTCTTGAGATCAAAAGGCAGGTCGTAGCTCCGGCTGACATTCTTCTTGCCAAAGACCTGTTTGAAAACAGGAGAGCTCGCCAAAATCAAACCAGCAGAATTGTCGCTTCGGCTCATGACACAAAGAGAAGTCGTTAAGGGGTTGAGGCCCAGACGGACACACTCACAACTGGCATAAAAACTTTTCATATCCACAAAAGCAATATCCGAATGAGGCTCACGTGAATAATCAAATAGCATACTTACACCTCAAGCGGTAGGAAATGCCCGACCACAATCCCGACAATTTTTGGCTCGTCTTCATAAGGAGCGAATAAATCACCGTAGTCAGGGTTGATGGATTCTAGGCGTAAACCTTCAGCCTCCCGATAGACTTTCTTGATGTAGGTTTTTCCATTCCAGATGAGGGCATAGACAGCCCCATCGTAGTCAAATCCGGTCTGCTTCATGAGGGCAACAGAGCCATTGGGATAGAGAGGTTCCATCGAATTTCCGGATACCCAAGAGGCAAAGTCGTGTTGGATCTCTTTGTCAAAATAGACGGTTTCATAGTCGGTCTCATTGTCATAAAAGGTATGTCCTAAACCAGCTGCTAGCTCAATCGAAAGAACCTTATAGGCCGTTAAGGAAACAACTTTTTGCTGCTGTTCCAATAACTGGCTGGCCAATTGGTCGACTTTCTTTTGGTGAGGTGGGGTTAATAAAGGGTAGGTGTAGAGTGCGGAGTCTTTGTTAACAAAGTAGTCCTCTTTAACGGAGAGGCGCTTGGCCAACCTCCTGAGATTTTTTTCGTGTGGCTCCGCCAAGCCATTCTCCCAACTAGAGTAAGTCTTGCGAGAAATCTTGAGATCCTCATAGACATCAGCTTGGGTCAAGCCTTTTTCTAGGCGTCTTTCTTTTAGTTTTTTTGCATCAAACATGTCAGTTCTCCTATGTAACGTTTTAAAAGTTACATATAGTTTATCAAAAACGAATCCTTTTTGCAAGAGAAAAATTCAGTTGAAAACGAATGAAAAGACTTGATTTTGATTGAAAAAAGAGTATAATCAATTCTAAAATGTCTATAAATGAGGAACTATATGAAAAAAAGTTTTATCCATCAACAAAAGGAAATTTCGTTTGTAAAAACGACTTTCACACAATATTTAAAAGATAAATTGGACATCATTGAAGTTCAAGGGCCAATTTTGAGCAAGGTCGGCGACGGGATGCAAGATAACCTTTCTGGGATTGAACATCCAGTATCTGTAAAGGTCCTTCAAATTCCTGATGAGACTTATGAAGTCGTGCATTCACTTGCAAAATGGAAACGCCATACCTTGGCCCGTTTTGGTTTTGGCGAAGGCGAAGGCCTCTTCGTCCATATGAAGGCTCTTCGTCCAGATGAAGATTCACTAGACGCCATTCACTCCGTTTATGTGGATCAATGGGACTGGGAAAAAGTCATTCCAAATGGTCAACGCAACATCGCCTACCTCAAAGAAACGGTTGAAAAAATCTACAAGGCAATTCGCTTAACAGAACTAGCAGTAGAAGCGCGATATGATATTGAATCAGTTCTTCCAAAACAAATTACCTTCGTTCACACAGAAGAATTGGTGGAACGCTATCCAGATTTAACTCCAAAAGAGCGTGAAAATGCCATTGCCAAAGAGTTTGGAGCTGTCTTTTTGATTGGGATTGGTGGAGAGCTTGCAGATGGCAAGCCACACGATGGACGTGCACCTGACTACGATGACTGGACAACCGAATCTGAAAATGGCTACAAGGGCTTGAATGGTGATATCCTCGTCTGGAACGACGTTTTAGGTTCCGCCTTTGAGATATCTTCAATGGGAATCCGTGTCGATGAGGAAACCCTTCGTCGCCAAGTAGCCATCACAGGGGACGAGGATCGTCTTCAATTAGAGTGGCACAAAGCTTTATTAAATGGTCTCTTCCCACTCACAATTGGTGGAGGGATCGGGCAATCTCGTTTGGCTATGTTCTTGCTTCGTAAGAAACATATCGGTGAAGTCCAAACCAGTGTCTGGCCTCAATCTGTCCGCGATGAATATGAAAATATCTTATAAGGATGAAAGAGTCGAGCAGAGCGCTCGGCTCTTTTAATTGTCGCTTGACCATATCAAATCGCAATTTTCTGATTTTTTTTGGTATAATGGTCCCTATGAAAATAGTATCTGGAACTTATGGGGGACGTCCCCTCAAAACACTTGAAGGAAAAACAACCAGGCCGACTTCTGATAAGGTCAGAGGGGCCATGTTCAATATGATTGGTCCTTATTTTGATGGTGGAAGAGTGCTAGATCTCTATGCTGGAAGCGGTGGGCTTTCTATTGAGGCAGTCTCTCGAGGCATGTCAGAGGCGGTTCTAGTGGAAAGAGATCGTCGAGCGCAGGAAATTGTGGCAGCTAATATTGCCATGACCAAGGAAAAGGAACGGTTTCAACTGCTAAAAATGGAGGCCAAGCAAGCCTTGGGGCTTCTAACGGGTACCTTTGATTTGGTGTTTTTGGACCCTCCTTATGCCAAGGAAGAGATTGTCCGCGATATCGAAACCTTGTGCGAGCGTCAACTCTTGTCAGAGGATATCCTAATTGTGTGCGAAACCGATAAACATGTAGAACTTCCTGAGGAAATTGGACAAGTGGGAATCTGGAAAGAAAAAATCTATGGAATTAGTAAGGTAACAGTATATGTCAGATAGAACAGGATTGTTTACAGGATCGTTTGATCCGATTACCATTGGGCATGTGCAATTGATCGAGCGGGCGAGCCGCTTGTTTGACCGTGTCTATGTCGGAATTTTTTATAATTCGGAAAAAGTCGGGCTTTTTTCCATTGAGCAGCGCGTGCGCATGGTGAAAGGGGCCTTGGCTCATTTGGAAAATGTTGAAATTGTGACGTCAACTCAAGAGTTGGCTGTGACAGTGGCGCGCAATCTTGGTGTCATCACCTTGATCCGGGGCTTGCGCAATGCACAGGATTTGGTTTACGAAGCCAATATGGATTATTTTAACCACCAGTTAGCGCCTGAATTGGAGACGATTTATCTCTACGCCCAGCCTCCTTATCAGGCCATTAGTTCTACCCGTATTCGAGAATTGCTGGCTTTTCAGCAGGATATCTCACCGTATGTACCAGAGAGTGTAATGGAGGAAATAAAAGATGACGCAAGCGAATAAACCAAGCTTGACCCCTAAAAAGAAAAAAGGACGGTTAAAAGAATACCGATGGCCGATTGCAGGAGTTCTTTTCTTGCTCCTCTTGCTATTGGCCTTCGCCATTCCTCTTCCCTATTATATTGAAATGCCAGGAACGGCAGAAGATATTCGGACAGTGATGACCGTCGATGGAAAAGCGGATACCAAGTCAGGAACCTATGATTTTGTGACCGTAGCAGTGAAAGAAGCGACTCCGGCTGATTTGATCTATGCCTGGGCAACGCCTTTTACAGATATCTACTCTGCCAAGGATATGACAGGTGGTAGTTCGAGCCAAGAATTCACGCGAATCAACCAATTTTATATGGAAACCTCGCAAAATATGGCCATCTACCAAGGATTGAAGACAGCTGGCAAAGAAACCCAGATGGACTTTCTAGGAGTCTATGTCATGCAGGTGGCAGATGACTCGACCTTTAAAGGAGTCTTGAACATTGCGGATACTGTAACTGGTGTGAATGGCAAGACCTTTAAGAGTTCCAAAGAATTGATTGACTATGTCGGTTCTCAAAAAATTGGCGATCCCGTTTCGGTGACCTACATTGAGGATGGACAAACCAAGACCGTGGATGGTAAGATCATCAAATTAACCAACGGGAAAAACGGAATCGGGATTAGTCTGATCGACCGGACGGAAGCCAAAGGCGATGTTCCTGTCCAGTTTGCGACTCAAGGAATTGGTGGACCGAGTGCCGGCATGATGTTTAGCCTAGCCATCTACACCCAAGTGGCGGATCCAGATCTTCGTCAGGGACGCCATATTGCAGGGACAGGAACCATTAACCAAGATGGAACGGTTGGCGATATCGGTGGGATTGACAAGAAAGTCGTCGCAGCAGATAAAGAAGGAGCAGAAATCTTCTTCGCCCCTAATAACCCTGTTTCCAAAGAAGAAAAGAAAGCCAATCCCAAGGCTAAATCAAACTACGAAACCGCTAAAGATGCAGCAAAACAAATTCATTCGAAGATGAAAATTGTGCCCGTCAAAACCCTTCAAGACGCTATTGATTATTTGAAAAAGTAGAGTAGTCTGCTGGACAAGTGATGAAGTGAGGGAGAATAAATTTCTCATTTTTATGAAGAATTATGGATCAAGAAAGTGATGAGTTTATGAAATCATATAATATGTTGTTAATGAATGGGATTATTGGGATTTTAGGAGCGATCGTAATCAGCTATGCCTCTTTTCAACGGTGGGAGTGGACTTTCGTTCATGCTGTTCCTGAGCTGGTTGAGAAAGGCGATTGGGGATTGATAATCAATACAATCAGTCTCTTGTATCTTGTTATCTCTATACTTGCAATGGCCAACTATAATGAAAATCCAAAAGTAAATAAGAAAAGTCATAAAATTCTCTTCGTTGCCTCTATAGTTGGTTTCGTTCCTTTTGTATCGTCTTTAACTAGTGTGCTAGCAATCATTTCAAGTTTGTTATATCTATTCGATTATCAACAGTTATCAAATGAAAAGGAGTAGGCTTTGAAAAAGGTATTTGGTGATGTGAAGTAAAAGAAAAATAGGAGAAACTCATAATGCGAAACAAAAATATGGCTAGGTTGCTCATATTCCTAATTATGCTTATTGTTGGTAGTATAATTTTTATGAGACTTAAAAAATCATCTGAGAAGATATATAGAGATGATATATCGTCTAAAATTAGAAAAATACAATTATTTGATAACGATAAATTTGTTTTTGTTGCCGTAAATAATTATTTGGATGGTGTTGTTTTGTATGGAGAAAATTATGTTACATCTGTTTCTTCGCACACTCTTTATACAGGCAATTTTGAGAAGATTCCTCCGATTGGAAATGAAGAATATTATCAAATTATTAGTTATGATATACGAAGTGATAAAGAAAAAATTATTAAATTTGACTTATATAAATTGCTTGGGAAAAATAATTTGTACCGTGCACCAAATAATGCTCCTCAGACCTATTTACAAAACGGAGACGATTATCTTACACTTAATTTGGAAAAATTAAGTGATCACGACTTGATGGGTGATAATATTAGACCTATCCTGTTTTTAGCTAATGGGGGAGGATATAATGACATTTCTGAAAAAGAGATGCAGAAGATCAACCAAAAGCAACAACAATATTTTAAAAACAAATATGATTGGTATAGGGGTGGGATCTCTGAACAGATCGACGCGAATCTAGCAAAGTATAATCTTTCAAGAAACGAAAATTCACTTTATCCAATGAATTATAAACCGTCTCAAATAAATGTCTCTGGTTCTAACTTTTCTAAATTATATCCAGAATTAGAAAAAAATATAAAATATCTAAATGCATTATATTTCCGTCCGAAACAATACAATGAGCGCGAATGGTTTGATAACATCATTCATTGGTTTGCGCCGGAAGGTCAAGATGTCATGGAACTTTATGCCACAGACGAAACGAGCGGAGACAAAACACAAATTCACTCTTATGACGAGTTTGTAGCCTGGATAAAGGCTCATCCAAAGAATTAATCACCTTCTAATCAAATTCAAGTTTTTGCTTATTAATCTCTCTATTTTTAGAGGGATTTTTTCTTTATACTGGTATCAGAAAGAAAGGGAGGTAGTGAAATGATTCAAACCAGTTTGTTTTCCATTTCAGTATTCTTAGCGGGAGTTCTATCCTTTTTCTCCCCATGTATTTTGCCACTGATGCCAGTCTATGTAGGGATCTTATTAGATTCTGAGCATGAAAAAACGGTGCGTATTTTTGGAAGAGATATTTCTTGGTATGGTTTGGTCAAGACCCTCTGTTTTATTGCTGGTCTATCAACCGTATTTCTCATCCTAGGTTATGGTGCAGGTGCCCTTGGTCAGGTACTCTATGCTCCCTGGTTCCGTTACCTACTAGGAGGGATTGTCATCTTATTGGGAATCCATCAGATGGGCCTCATCAATCTTCAGCAACTCCAAAAACAAAAGAGTATCCAACTGAAGAAGGACGAAAAACGCAATGAATTCTTCAATGCTTTTCTGATAGGGGTCACCTTCAGTTTTGGTTGGACCCCTTGTGTCGGACCAGTTTTGAGCTCTGTTTTAGCTATTGCCGCTTCAGGAGGAGATGGTGCATTGCAAGGCGCTTTCCTGATGTTGGTCTATACCTTAGGCTTGGCGCTCCCCTTCTTAGTCTTGGCTCTGGCTTCTAGCTGGGTTCTACAACATTTCGCTAAACTCAAGCCCCATATGGGAACCTTGAAAAAAATTGGTGGTGCCCTCATCATCTTGATGGGCATCTTGCTGATGCTGGGTAATCTCAACAGCCTAGCATCCCTGTTTCACTAATCTTGAATGATTAAAGGAGAAAAATCATGAAAAAAATTCTTGCACTTTCCATTGCTACACTTAGCATCGTCACTTTAGCAGCTTGTTCTGGACAGAAATCAGATTCAGACATGAAAAAAACAGACGATAGTAGTATGATGAAGAAGGACGATATGAAGAAGGATGACATGAAGGATTCATCCATGTCCGATGATAAAATGAAAAAAGAAGACATGAAAGATTCATCTATGATGTCCGACAGCAGTTCTGAAATGAAGGACGATATGAAAAAAGATGAGATGAAATCCAGCGATTCAGAAATGAAAGATGAAAAGAGTGGATCATCCGATATGAAATCAGACAAGGAATGAAAGAAGGGAGAGGTCATCTGAGGATGACTTTCCCTTTGTTTAAAGAGGTGATAATGATGAAAAAATTAGCTTTAGTAGCTACTGGGTTCGTATGCGCTGGACTTCTGGGCGCTTGTTCAAGCCAAGGAATGGCCACTTCCAGTAAGGATATGAGCCAACAAACAGCCAAAGCTGGGGATAGGCAACCATCTGGTAAGAAAGTGAAGGAGTTTAGTTTGCAAGGAGTGGATGGCAAGACCTACCGCTTATCTGATTACAAAGGGAAGAAAGTTTACCTCAAATTTTGGGCTTCCTGGTGCTCTATTTGCCTGTCGACATTAGAGGATACCAATGAATTGGCAAAAGAAGAGGCAGGTAAGGATTACGTGGTTTTATCCGTTGTAGCTCCAACCTTTAATGGTGAAAAATCAGCAGCAGATTTCAAAAACTGGTATCAGTCTTTGGATTACAAGGATTTCCCGGTCTTACTGGATAATAAAGGAGAGCTGCTCAAAGAATATGGGATTCGGTCTTATCCATCGGCACTCTTTATCAATAGTGATGGAACTTTATCGAAGAGTCATATTGGCTATATGAATAAAGAGGATATCCTCAAGACCCTAGAGAACATGCAGTAAGGAGATAGACAATGGAAACAAAATGGAAAGTGTTTGCTATCCTTCTCATTGGCTTATTATCGATTGGTTTCTTTTTCTTTAGTAAGGGATCAAATGGAATGAATCAATCAGAAACAAGCACTGAGATGATTAAAAAAGCATCGATGAGTCAGACTCCAGTAGTCAAAAAGAAAACAAATGAAAAAGTTGATCCAAAGGATCAGCGCGAAATTTATTTGGCTGGTGGTTGCTTCTGGGGCGTAGAGGAATATTTCTCCCGTGTTCCAGGTGTGATTGATGCTGTATCAGGCTACGCCAATGGGAAGGGAGATACAACCAAGTATGAATTGGTCCCTCAAACAGGCCATGCTGAAACAGTTCACATCACTTACAATGTCAAGAAGGTATCTCTGAAAGAATTGCTCCTGCACTATTTCCGAATTATCGACCCCACATCGAAGAATCGTCAAGGAAATGATCAAGGGACTCAATACCGAACAGGTGTCTATTATGTCTCCCAAGAAGACCTTCCAACCATTAACCAAGTCTTTGAAGAAGAAGCAAAAAAATACGACAAACCGTTAGCAGTGGAAAAAGAGCCACTGACCAATTTCATCAAGGCTGAGGACTACCACCAGGATTATCTAAAGAAACATCCAAATGGGTACTGTCATATCGATGTCAATCAAGCTTCTTATCCAGTGATTGATGCAAGCCGCTACTCCAAGCCGAGTGATGAGGAGATCAAAAAGAAGTTATCTCCTGAAGAGTATGCGGTGACACAAAAAAATGATACCGAACGAGCCTTCTCCAATCGTTACTGGGATCAGTTTGATGCTGGTATTTATGTAGATGTCGTGACCGGTGAGCCCCTCTTCTCCTCTAAGGATAAATTTGATTCTGGCTGTGGTTGGCCAAGTTTCAGTCGGCCGATTAGTCCTGATGTGGCGATCTATAAGGAGGATAAGAGTTTCAATATGACTCGGACAGAAGTTCGGAGCCGTGTGGGAAATTCCCATCTGGGCCATGTTTTTACAGATGGACCCAAGGAAAAAGGAGGTCTTCGCTATTGTATCAATAGTTTGTCTATTACCTTCATTCCCAAAGCAGAAATGAAAGAAAAGGGCTACGGTTATTTATTAGACTATGTCTGAGACAATTCAGTCTATAATTTGCTATAATAAGTATAGCAAAAACAAGTAGGTGAAAGACATGTATGCGATCATGATTGTGGAAGATGAAGAGCTTATCCGGCAGGGTCTGACTTCCTTAGTAGACTATGAACAGTTTGGAATGACCGTCATCAATCAGGCAGAAAATGGGCGTGAGGCTTGGGAGAAGTTTCAAAAGCAACCAGCCGATATCCTTCTAACCGATATCAATATGCCACAAATGAATGGCTTGGATCTGGCCCATCTCGTTAAAGAGCAATATCCATCTTGTCATATCATTTTTTTGACAGGTTATGATGACTTTGAGTTTGCGAGGAAAGCCATCAAGTTAGGTGCAGATGATTATTTGCTGAAGCCTTTCTCAAAAGATGATATTGAAGAGATGTTAGCCAAGGTGAAAGAAAAGCTAGACAAAGAGCGAAAGAAGGCGCAAGTCGAAGATTTGGTCAGCCATGGTTATTCGACAGAATTGGAAGAAGCCATTCATACTCGTTTAGCAGATTCGCAGTTAACCCTGAAGGATTTGGCTTATCAACTTGGTTTCAGTTCCTCTTATCTAAGTGTATTGATCAAGAAAAAATTGGGACTTCCTTTCCAAGAATACCTCATCCAAGAGCGAATGAAAAAGGCTCAACTCTTACTTCTCACGACGGATCTAAAGATTTATGAGATCGCCGATCAGGTTGGTTTTGAAGATATGAACTATTTTTCTCAACGCTTTAAGCAGGTGGTTGGGGTGACACCAAGGCAGTACAAAAAAGGAGATCATGAATGAAACGATATCCCTTGCTGATCCAGCTGGTCCTCTACTTTTTTCTCTTCATTCTCTTACTTTTTGGTCTCATCGGTAGCCTTTACTATCAAACGAGTTCAGGAACGATCCGCCAGCTAACAGAGCGGACGACAAGAAATAGTATCGATCAAAGCAGTCAGTTTATTACCTCCTATCTAAAAAAATTAAAGCAGACCACGACGGTTCTTAGTAAAGAAGAGGCTGTTCGCCAATTTGCCCAAGACAAGAGTGCGAATCAAGAAACGGTTCAACACCTGATGCGAACGATGATTGAAACAGATCCGGACTTGGTCTCAGCGGTCTTGGTGACCAAGGATGGACGTCTGGTTGCGACAGATTCCAAAATCAGCATGCAGACTTCATCAGACATGATGAATGAAAGCTGGTATCAAGAGGCAATTAAGGAAAGAGCCATGCCAGTTTTGACGCCAGCTCGAAAGGAATCCTTGACCTCGGAAAAAGAAAAATGGGTGGTTTCTATTACCCAAGAAGTGGTCGATCAGGCTGGTCAAAATCTCGGGGTCGTACGCTTGGATATTGGCTATGATAGCCTTCAGGCTTATTTGGATCACCTTCAGCTAGGAAAACAAGGTTTTAGTTTTATCATCAATCAAAAGCATGAGTTTGTCTACCATCCTAAAAAAGCGGTCTATTCCTCCAGCCAAGAGATGCAGGCCATGCAGCCCTATATTGCTGTGACAGATGGCTATGCTAAAGGAGGACAGAATTTTATCTATCAGGTTCCGATTCCAGATAGTGATTGGACCTTGATTGGAGTAGCTTCACTTGAAGGACTTCAGATGCTTCAGTCGCAACTCCTATACTCTTTCATTGGTCTAGGATTACTGGCCTTGCTCATGTGCTTAATAGGGATCGGCTTTGTTTTGCGTTTGTGGATCAAACCCTTACGAGACCTTCAGACCATCATTTTGAGGATTGGAGCAGGAGATGCACACTTGAGGGCTACAGCCAAAGGATCTCCAGAATTAGTCGACCTCGCTCAAGCGTTTAATGCCATGTTGGATCAAATCGATAACCTCATGCAACAGGTAAAGGAAGAGGAGCAGAACGCACGGCGTTACGAGCTGCGGGCACTTTCGGCTCAGATTAATCCGCATTTTCTCTACAATACCTTGGATACGATTGTCTGGATGGCGGAGTTTAATGATAGTCGGCGCGTGGTTGACATCACCAAGTCTCTGGCCCAATATTTTCGACTGGCTCTCAACCAAGGCCAGGAACAAATCCTACTGAGAGATGAAATCGACCATGTTCGCCAGTATCTTTTCATTCAAAAACAACGTTATGGTGAAAAGCTCAACTATGAAATTCTAGAAGATGAACGGTTGGGCGATTATCAGCTCCCCAAATTAGTGCTTCAACCCTTAGTGGAAAATGCGATTTACCATGGCATTAAAGAGATCGATCGGCCAGGTCTCATTCGAGTGACAACTGAAGTCAGTGGAGACTCTGCCTGCGTATCGATTTTTGACAATGGACAAGGGTTCGATTTATCCGGATCAACAGACCAAACCCTTCTTCGTTTAGGAGGCGTTGGCTTGAAAAATGTGGACCAACGATTGCGTATCCAATTTGGTGAAGCCTATCATATGGAGATAGATTCTAAGGCCAATAGCTATACGAAAATCACACTTTATTTGCCCCTTTCATCTGGCGATGAATCTTCATAGAGACAAAGATTGCCTTCTTTGTCTCTTTTTGCTGTCAAAGGAATTTCAACTCTTTTCTAGTCAAATCTGACGCAAGTCATCAAATTTATGATAAAATAAAGTGTTACAGTAAATAGATTTTGATGAAGGAACACTATGCGAAAAGAGATTGACCCCGAATTATATAATTACAATAAATTTCCTGGACCTGTGTTTCGTCAGGTGGGAGACCAGATCCTTTCAGAAAAACTCACCTTTGAGCTCTTGCAAAATGAGAAGGAAGCATTTGATGCGACTGTTTTTGGTCAACGCTTTTCTGAGATTTTAACCAAGTTCGATTATATTGTTGGTGATTGGAGTAACGAGCAATTACGTTTGCGTGGCTTCTATAAGGAAGATCGCGATGTCGCAACGATGGATAAGCTGAGTCGCCTAGACGATTATCTATTGGAATATTGTAGCTATGGTTGTGCTTATTTTGTCCTTGAAAATAAGGAGCCTCATCGTGCCTCCTTTGATAAAAAGTCACCAGGCAGAAAAACTCATACGGAAGAAAGAGAACCCAAAAAACGTTCGCGCAATCGTAAGCAACGAGATCGTTTCCAAAAACGAGAACGAGACAAGAGCCAGCCATCAAAGAATACGAAAAAAACAAGATCATCTGGTGAAAACAAAAACGCTAGCAAGCCAGATACCAAACACCGTTTTGTGATTCGACAGAAAGAGGAGTAAAAAATGAAACCATCCATCTATAGTTTAACGCGCCAAGAAATGATTGACTGGGCGTTAGAAAACGGCGAAAAGAAATTCCGAGCAGCACAGATCTGGGAATGGCTTTACCGTAAACGTGTCCAGTCATTCGAAGAAATGACCAATCTATCCAAAGACTTAATTGCGAAGTTAAATGACCAGTTTGTGGTCAACCCGCTCAAACAGCGGATCGTACAAGAGTCAGCAGATGGGACGGTCAAGTATCTTTTTGAATTGCCAGATGGCATGTTGATCGAGACAGTACTGATGCGTCAACACTATGGTTTATCTGTCTGTGTGACCACACAGGTGGGTTGCAATATTGGCTGTACCTTCTGTGCTTCAGGTTTGATCAAAAAACAACGCGATTTGAACAATGGCGAAATCGTATCCCAAATCATGTTAGTTCAAAAATACTTTGACGAACGGGGCCAAGATGAACGAGTCAGCCATATCGTTGTCATGGGGATTGGAGAACCATTTGATAACTACAACAATGTCTTGAAATTTATCCGGACGGTTAACGATGATAAGGGGCTAGCAATTGGAGCTCGGCACATTACCGTATCGACCTCTGGTTTGGCTCATAAGATTCGTGACTTTGCAAATGAAGGTGTGCAGGTCAATTTGGCAGTGTCTCTTCACGCTCCAAACAACGACTTGCGCTCTAGTATCATGAAGATCAACCGCGCTTTCCCGATTGAAAAATTGTTTGCGGCGATTGAATACTATATCGAGACCACCAACCGTCGGGTAACCTTTGAGTATATCATGCTCAATGAAGTCAATGATGGGGTCGAGCAAGCCTTAGAGTTGGCAGAATTGCTCAAGAATATTAAGAAATTGTCTTATGTTAACTTGATTCCTTATAACCCAGTTACGGAACACGACCAATACAGTCGTAGTCCAAAAGAGCGGGTGATGGCCTTCTATGATACCTTGAAAAAACATGGTGTCAACTGTGTAGTCCGCCAAGAACACGGGACAGATATTGATGCTGCCTGCGGCCAATTGCGTTCCAATACGATGAAACGGGATCGGGAGAAAGCGATTGTTGAACATGCGCAACCTTAGACAAGGGCTAATGGATCATACAGAACCAACGAAAAGAGGAAGAAAACTGTTACTATGTGGCAGTTTCTTCTATTTTTTCCTCTTGTGTCTGATGTGTTTTTTGCCCCAACATCCAGAACCAGGTATGGAAACACCCGGTATTCAACATTTTGGACGGATTGTCGTGTTATTGATTCCTCTTAATTCGCTGATGAATCTCGGCCAGATCACGAGTGTCCTCCAACTCATTAAGGTCATCCTTCAAAATGTAGCCAATATCTTTTTATTAAGTCCGCTGATCTTTCAACTCCTTTGGCTATGGCCTTGGTTGAGAAGTCGTAAACGAGTCTTGCTCTTTGGCTTTTCCATGAGCTTGTGGATTGAATGCAGTCAAGTGTTGTTAGATCTTTTGTTTGATGCCAACCGTGTCTTTGAAGTGGATGATTTGTGGACCAACACCTTAGGAGCTTACCTAGCTTATCTAGGCTTTTGCTACCTAAAGGATAGACTGGGCCTTTCAGAAAACAAATAGAAAACCCGAACATTTCAGGAAGATTTTTAAAATTTTGTTGACAAAGTGATGGGTGGACGCTATAATAGCTTCAAGACATCAGAAAAGTAAAGATTCTAACCATTTTCAGGGAGCTTGTGGTGATTGTGAACAAGCAGTGGCGGATCTCGAAGTGGGCTGATGGCGGTTTATGATGATGAATTTGAAACAATAAAAATTCGGTGAGCACACCTTATCGTGCACCCTGTTGTTAGACAGGTCAGAGATATAGGAGAAAGACTATCTTCCTACAATTGAGGTGGCACCGCGGTATCGAATCGTCCTCACACAGATTTTTCTGTGTGAGGTTTTTTGTATCTCAAAGGACTCTGTGAGACTGCAGCTCATGTGGACGGAGAGAGACAAACGTCATAAACAAGAATGAGGATATAGAAAAGAGGATAACATTATGACAGAAACTAAAGGCTATTTCGGACAATTCGGCGGCTCTTTCGTACCAGAACCCATTCAACACTTACTGGATCAATTAGAAGCAACGTTTGAACAGTACAAAGATGATCCTGAATTTATCGCAGAATACAAACATTACCTCAAAGATTACTCTGGTCGTGAAACGCCTCTCTATTTTGCGGAAAGTTTGACAGACCATTTAGGTGGGGCAAAAATATATTTGAAGCGTGAAGACTTAAATCACTTAGGTTCGCACAAATTGAACAACGTTTTAGGGCAAATCCTCTTGGCCAAACGCATGGGTAAGACGCGTGTGATTGCTGAAACAGGAGCTGGTCAACACGGTGTGGCTACAGCAGCTGCCGCAGCTAAGTTCGGCATGGCCTGTGATGTCTACATGGGAGCAGAAGACGTGGAGCGTCAACGTCTCAATGTCTTCCGTATGGAAATGATGGGGGCAACCGTCCATTCAGTTGAAACAGGAACCAAGACTTTGAAAGATGCCGTTGATGCAGCGTTTGGAGCATGGATGGCGGATCTGGATGCCTTTTATGTATTGGGTTCTGCTGTTGGTCCCCATCCTTACCCAACCATTGTGCATGAATTCCAAAAAGTCATCAGTGAAGAGTCTAAACGCCAAATCTTGGAAAAAGAAGGACGCTTGCCAGATTATGTCATCGCCTGTGTTGGTGGTGGATCCAATGCCATTGGTGCCTTTTCTGAGTATGTCGCAGAAGAAGAAGTTGGCTTGATTGGGGTAGAAGCAGCTGGTCATGGCTTGGATACCGATCAGCATGCGGCGACCATGACCAAGGGGACTGTAGGGGTTGTTGATGGCATGAAGACTTACGCTGTCTTTGGCCAAGATGGAAAAGTCGCACCTGTTTACTCTATCTCTGCCGGTTTGGATTATCCAGGTGTTGGCCCTGAACATGCCTTCTTTAAAGACTCTGGTCGTGTCGAGTATGTAGCAGCAACAGATGATGAAGCTGTTCAAGCCTTGCTCTTACTTAGCAAGACTGAAGGGATTATTCCAGCCATCGAAAGTTCACACGCCATTGCAGAAGCGATTAAACGTGCTCCACAATTGGACAAAGACAAGATCATCATTATCAATGTTTCAGGACGTGGAGACAAGGACGTGGCAGCTATTGCAGACTATTTAGAAGCTAAAGCTGCAAAATAAGAAGGCTTATTTGCTAAACATTGTAAACAGCAGTAGAGCATGATAACTGAGAAAGAGACAAGGAACAAAGGGAATCCGGTCTCTTTCTTTTTTGAGAACAAAGACGAGTATCCCAAAGACAGAAGCGATCTGAATGAGCCAGAGAATCTTGGTAGAAGAGAAGGTCAGTGAGAAGGTAGCGAGTAGGAGAAAATCCCCCGCCCCCATTCCGACGAAGAAAAAATGGGCACCGATCGCAAGGAGGACAAAGACTAGCATAAGGAGATTGCCTCCTGAAAAAAGAAGGATCAGAGTATGGAGACAGCACCAGATCATCAAGGGGTATTCCATAGAGCGAAGGTCATAGATGGCTAAAACAGCTGAACCGAGTAGGGTCAAGAGTTGAGAAAGGGACAGAAACCCATTGGTACAGGCTAAAAAGAGCAGCCCACTCCAGGCTTCAAAAAGACAATACCAAACAGGATAGGCCTGATGGCAATAGCGGCAACGGAAACGGTGGAAGATTTGTGAAGCAATGGGAATCAGATCCCAAAATCCAAGAACGTGCTGGCACTGAGCGCAGTGACTGCGGGGAGTTAGAATGGATTGATTAGGAAAGCGATCAACAACCAATCCTAAAAACGAGGCCATACAAGTGCCGATGGTAAAAAAATAAAAGTTCATCATACTTATTTATTCGTAAAAAAATTTAAAAAAGATCATTTGTTGGAAAATCTTGTAAAGACTTTCTAAATTTGATACAATAATGAACATGAAAAACCTGTATGATGTTCAACAATTTTTAAAACGTTTTGGAATCATCATTTATGTTGGAAAACGTCTCTATGACATTGAATTGATGAAAATTGAACTTCAACGCCTCTATGATGCAGGCTTGATGGAACGGCTCGATTATTTAGAAGCCGAGACGATTTTAAGAAGAGAACACAAACAAGAATTGGAATTTTTGAAAAAGAGTGAGGTAGAGTAATGGGAAATATTATTTTGTGGTTGGCAATTTTAGGCTTGGTCGGATGGATGATATTCAATTATTTCCGCATCCGAAAAGCTGCGAATTTTGTAGACAATGCAGCCTTTGAAGAACTCATTCGTAAGGGACAATTGATTGACCTGCGGGAGCCTGTCGAGTTTCATGCCAAGCATATCTTGGGTGCACGTAATATTCCTTCCAGTCAATTGAAGCTGAGTACAGGTGCCTTACGCAAGGACAAACCAATTTTATTGTACGAAAATAGCCGTAGTTCTCGTGTGACCAATGCGGCCGTCTATTTGAAAAAAGAAGGGTATTCAGATATCTATATCCTGTCTTATGGATTAAATTCTTGGACAGGTAAGGTAAAGTCTAGTTAATAGGATGTAAAAAAGTTGCCATATAATAGTTATATTAATAACGGACTTTTTATAGTATGAATTTTAAGGGGCTTTATGAACATGAAAGAAAAGGAAAAAGACTCACTTGTTTTGAGTATCCTATCTATCATATTTGTCTTTGGACTTCCACTGTTAAGTATTATTTTTGGTGTTTTGGGTTTGGTCTCGGCTAGTTTACATCAAAAAGAGTCTGGACTGGACTATACGACAGAAAAAATTCTCTCCATTATAGGGATTTTCCTTTCTGTAGTTTTCTGTATCGTATTTATCTCACAACTTTCGGGAATTAATTAAAACAAAAAAGCTTTAAAACTAAAGCTTTTTTTTATCAACTGTTTTCTAAATAGTTTTTAATAATCTGTAATTCATCTTGGTTCAAGGGGCGGTATTGACCCTCTGCTAGCTCTGAATCTAATGTAAAATCCCCGAACTGAACTCGTTTTAGAGCAGTGACCTTGACACCGACTGAGAGGAACATTTTTTTTACCTGATGGAATTTTCCTTCAGACAGGGTGACTAGTGCCCGGCTTTCTTTGGGACTGGAGGTAAGGATTTCTAGTTTGGCAGGTTTACACTTAGTTCCATCTAAGAAAGTGATACCTTCTTGAAAATCCTCTATATGAGCGGGTTCGAGAGGGCCGTTGACTGTTACCGCGTATTCTTTTTCGATATGGTATCGGGGATGAAGGAGTTGGAAACCGAGAGGTCCATTGTCTGTGAGTAAGAGCAGACCGGTGGTATCCCGATCTAGCCGGCCGATAGGATAGGTATTGGGTGTCCGGTCTTCTGCTCGAAGGAGGTCAAGTACCGTAGCATGTTGGGCATCCTTGGTAGCTGTCACCAGTCCTTGGGGTTTGTGGAGAAGAAAATAGCAATGAGAACAGTCGGTGAGGACGCGTTCTTTCCAGCGAACTTCTTGAAGACCTGTATCTACATTTTGGGATAACTTTGTTGCAACAAGCCCATCGACCAGAATCAGCCCTTTTGCTAGGCTTTGTTTGATTTCCTTACGAGGAATTTGGTAGTGAGCCAACAATTGATCTAATCTCATAGGCGCCTCTTTTTCTGAAAGTTTTGTAACCAGTGTATCATGAAAAGATAAGGAAAGCGAGTGGGAGAAAAGAAATGAAGATGAAAACATTTACAACTAGCTGAACTGTGTTTTTTAGATAGGACTGTGGTATAATTGTTCAGTTAGAAATATTATTTAAATTATATAGAGGAAATCATGACAAAATTAAGAGAAGATATTCGCAACGTTGCGATCATTGCCCACGTTGACCATGGGAAAACAACCTTGGTAGACGAATTGTTGAAACAATCGCACAGTTTGGACGAACGCAAAGAATTGCAAGAACGTGCAATGGACTCAAATGATATTGAAAAAGAACGCGGGATTACCATTCTTGCGAAAAATACAGCCGTTGCATATAACGGTACTCGTATCAATATCATGGATACACCAGGACACGCGGACTTTGGTGGAGAAGTGGAACGGATCATGAAAATGGTCGATGGGGTTGTTCTTGTCGTGGATGCTTATGAAGGGACCATGCCACAAACTCGTTTCGTATTGAAAAAAGCTTTGGAACAAAATCTTGTGCCAATCGTGGTTGTCAACAAAATCGATAAACCATCTGCTCGTCCAGCAGAAGTTGTGGACGAAGTTTTGGAACTCTTTATCGAGCTTGGTGCAGATGATGACCAATTGGAATTCCCAGTTGTCTATGCATCTGCGATTAACGGTACCTCTTCACTTTCAGATGATCCAGCAGATCAAGAGCATACCATGGCTCCAATCTTTGATACCATCATCGATCACATCCCTGCTCCAGTGGACAACTCTGATGAACCTCTACAATTCCAAGTTTCCCTTTTGGATTACAACGATTTCGTAGGACGTATCGGTATCGGACGGATCTTCCGTGGAACTGTAAAAGTTGGGGACCAAGTAACCCTTTCTAAATTGGATGGAACAACTAAGAACTTCCGTGTTACCAAATTGTTTGGTTTCTTTGGCTTGGAACGTCGTGAGATCGAGGAAGCGAAAGCGGGTGATTTGATTGCGATCTCTGGTATGGAAGATATCTTCGTCGGTGAAACCATCACTCCAACAGATGCGGTTGAAGCTCTACCAATCCTCCATATTGATGAACCAACTCTTCAAATGACCTTCTTGGTCAACAACTCACCATTTGCTGGTCGTGAAGGAAAATGGGTGACTTCTCGTAAGGTCGAAGAACGCTTGCAAGCAGAATTGCAAACTGACGTTTCACTTCGGGTTGATCCAACAGATTCACCTGATAAATGGATCGTTTCAGGACGTGGAGAATTGCACTTGTCTATCCTGATTGAAACCATGCGTCGTGAAGGTTATGAGTTGCAAGTATCTCGTCCAGAAGTCATCGTAAAAGAAATTGATGGCGTGCAATGCGAACCATTTGAACGCGTACAAATCGATACACCTGAAGAGTACCAAGGTTCTGTGATCCAAAGCCTTTCTGAACGCAAGGGCGAAATGTTGGATATGATCGCAACTGGTAACGGTCAAACTCGTTTGGTCTTCCTCGTTCCAGCACGTGGCTTGATTGGTTACTCAACTGAGTTCTTGTCTATGACTCGTGGATACGGGATTATGAACCATACCTTCGATCAATACTTGCCATTGATCCCAGGTGAAATCGGTGGCCGTCACCGTGGTGCTTTGGTGTCTATTGATAATGGGAAAGCAACTACCTACTCCATTATGTCTGTTGAGGAACGTGGTACAATCTTTGTGAATCCAGGTACCGAAGTGTATGAAGGAATGATCATCGGAGAAAACTCTCGCGATAATGACTTGACGGTTAATATCACCAAGGCAAAACAAATGACCAACGTTCGGTCTGCTACCAAAGACCAAACAGCGGTTATCAAGACTCCACGTATCTTGACTCTTGAAGAATCTCTTGAGTTCTTGAATGACGATGAGTACATGGAAGTAACCCCTGAATCTATCCGTTTGCGCAAGCAAATTCTGAATAAGAATGAACGTGCAAAAGCTGCTAAAAAGAAAAAAACAGCTGCTGCTGAATAAGAACGAAACAAGAAAGGAGAAACAAAATGGTCTATTTTATCTTAGGGATTTTGATTCTCCTTTTCTATATTTTTATGACGCCAAGAAGTATTCGTGGCACTTTAAATAGTGTTACCTTGGTTGTTCTGATCGTCTCGATTATTGTCCTTTCTTGCCTAGCTATTTTTCAAATTTTTCAACTACCATCTGAATTTTTTGTTGGTGCTTTTTTAGCCTTTATTGGCTATCTTGCTTTGGTAGACATTTCAAGGATGAGCAACAAACAGAAAAAAATAAGCAATGACGATCTTTAAAAAGCCCTTTGGGCTTTTTAATTTTGCCAAAAAAAGGTAAAATAGAGAGTGATAAAAATGGAGCGAAAATAAGATGAAATTTATAAAACAATTTGAAAACAAAAAGGTTCTGGTATTGGGTTTGGCCAAGTCGGGTGAGTCAGCAGCTCGTTTGTTGAATCGCCTAGGGGCTATTGTGACTGTCAATGATGGCAAACCCTTCGAAGAAAATCCAGCAGCTCAAAGTTTACTGGAAGAAGGCATCAAAGTAGTCACTGGTGGCCATCCTCTGGAGTTGTTGGATGAAGACTTTGCGGTCATGGTTAAAAATCCAGGAATCCCTTATACCAATCCGATGATTCAAAAAGCACTGGAAAAAGGACTTCCTGTCATCACTGAAGTGGAATTGGCTTATCTGATTTCGGATGCACCAATTATTGGGATTACAGGGTCTAATGGGAAAACTACCACAACCACTATGATTGGAGAAGTTTTAACAGCAGCTGGTCAAGGTGGCTTATTGTCTGGGAATATTGGATTTCCAGCTAGTCAAGTTGCCCAAACGGCGACAGATAAGGAAGTCCTGGTCATGGAATTGTCTTCATTCCAATTGATGGGCATTGAAGCCTTCCACCCAGAAATTGCGGTCATTACCAACCTCATGCCAACCCATATCGACTATCATGGTTCTTTTGAAAATTATGTTGCAGCCAAATGGAATCTTCAAAAGAATATGACGGAAAAGGATGTCATTATTTTGAACTTCAATCAAGATTTGGCTAAGGAATTGGCGACAAAAACCAAGGCAAGGGTTCTTCCGTTTTCAACAACTGAAAAAGTGGACGGTGCTTATTTGGAAGATGGACTTCTCAAGTTTAAGGGAGAAGTTGTTATGCGTGCAGATGAACTGGGTGTTCCAGGTAGTCACAATGTAGAAAATGCCTTGGCAACCATTGCTGTCGCAAAAGTCCGGGGAGTGCAAAATGAGGTCATTAAAGAAACCTTGTCAGCCTTTGGAGGTGTCAAACACCGTCTACAATATGTGGATGAAATCGAGGGTGTTAAATTTTACAATGACAGTAAGTCAACCAATATTTTAGCAACACAAAAAGCTCTTTCTGGTTTTGATAACAGCAAGGTTATCTTGATTGCGGGAGGGCTGGATCGTGGCAATGAATTTGATGAATTAGTACCAGATATTACCGGCTTGAAGGAAATGGTGATTTTAGGCGAGTCGGCACCTCGAGTGAAACGGGCGGCTGACAAAGCGGGAGTGGCTTATATTGATGCGACAAATGTGGCCAATGCCACAAAGAAAGCCTTCGAATTAGCGAGTCCTGGAGATGTTGTGTTACTAAGTCCTGCCAATGCCAGCTGGGATATGTATCCTAATTTTGAAGTGCGTGGGGATGAATTCCTTGCTACAGTAAAAGGTTTAAAATAAGATGAAAAAAATAATGTTTACTGGTGGAGGTACGGTTGGGCATGTGACTCTTAACCTCCTCTTGATTCCAAAATTTATCGAAGATGGTTGGGAAGTCCACTATATCGGGGATAAAAAAGGAATTGAATACAAAGAAATCAAGAAGTCTGGCTTAGAGGTGCGTTTCCATTCAATTGCTACCGGGAAATTGCGTCGTTATTTCTCATTCCAAAATATGATGGATGTTTTCAAAGTAGCTTGGGGCACCCTCCAATCTATTGCGATTATGCTTCGTGTACGTCCACAAGTTCTCTTTTCCAAAGGAGGCTTTGTTTCCGTACCGCCAGTGATTGCGGCTCGACTTACTCGTGTCCCTGTCTATATCCATGAGTCTGATCTGTCTATGGGCTTGGCCAATAAAATCGCTTATAAATTTGCCACCAAGATGTACACGACTTTTGAACAAGCCCATGGCTTGTCAAAGAGTGTGCATATTGGGGCGGTGACCAAGGTTACAGACCATATTCCAGCAACTTCCCAAGTGTTGGAAGAAAAAACAAAAGGATTCAACAAAGAGTTGCCGACTCTTCTATTTGTCGGAGGATCTGCAGGTGCGCGTGTCTTCAATGATTTTGTGACAGCCCATCAAGCAGAGCTCCTGCAAGATTACAACATTATCAATTTAACAGGAGATGCAACACTGAATCAAGCTAAGGGTGGCTTGTATCGAGTTGATTACGTTACTGATCAGTATTTACCGATGCTTCATAAGGCGAATTTGGTCGTCACAAGAGGGGGAGCAAATACCTTATTTGAACTCTTGGCCATGAATAAGCTCCATATGATCGTACCGCTTGGAAAAGAAGCTAGCCGTGGTGACCAGATTGAAAATGCCCATTATTTCGTAGAAAAAGGCTATGCAGAACAGTTACCAGAAGATCAATTGACACTCGAAGCTTTTCATGAAACCATTCAAGACATGTTAAAGCATAGTGATGCCTATCATCAAGCAATGGAAAAATCGACAGAATTGTTATCACTAGACGATTTTTATGGCCTGCTTCAAAAAGATATCAATAAGGAATAAGATGACTGAGGACAAGAAAAATACGCCAACTGAAGACAAAATTACAGAGTTGTCAGCTTGGCAAAAAAGAAACAAAGAATATCTAGAAAAAAGGGCTCTTGAAAAGGAAAAGGAGCCTGAAAAAGATGAGCTAGAAGAAGAAACATCAACAGAAGGAGAGGATTTGTTAGATCAAGAAGTAGCTTCTGTTGATGAAGAAGATTCAGATGAGCGCGAAGACACTGAAGAAGAGGAAGACGATTCAGCTGAAGAAACTGACTCTGAAGAAAATTTAGCATCAGAGGTGGAGGAAAGTAGAGAAACAGAGACGCTTTCGACAGCTGAGGATCCAGAAGAACCTGCAAAACAGGAGAGAAAACTTTTCTTATTCGACCGTTTAAAGGTGAGTAAAGAAAAAAAAGAACCGACAGTTGCAAAACGCCACATTTACCGCGCGATTCCTGTTATTGGAATTAGCTCGATGCTTGCCCTTGCCTCTCTCTATTTTTTGAGTCCCTTATCGACTAAAAAAGTAATTGAATTTTCTGGGAATAAGGCAGTAGACCAACAAGTCTTGTATGAGAAAAGCCAGATCAAGGAAGAGGATTATACATTGACAACCTTTCTTCACAAATCTGTCTATGAAAGAAATATGAAAACGGCAAGTCCGTGGATAAAAGCAGTTCATATGCAGTACCAATTCCCAGTAACTTTCAAGGTGCAAGTGACGGAACACCAAGTGGTTGCTTATTATGTCACGGGAGGGGATCACTATCCAGTATTGGAAAATGGAGAGGTGGTTGAGACGGTGACACCTGCTTCGAATTTGCCATCTTCCTACATCAGCTTGACATTTTCAGATCGCGAAATGGTGAGACAGTATGTCCAACAAATGAAGTCTATTTCTTCCAGTATCACGGACAAAATTGTTTCTGTTGATTTAACCCCAAGTAAAGTTACCAAGGATCTGGTCACTTTGACCATGAAAAATGGCAATAAGATCTTGGTTCCTCTTTCCCATATCACTCGGAAACTCCCTTATTACAAATCAATCAGTAAGCAAGTGGAGGATGGCTCTATCATTGATATGGAGGCGGGTGCCTTCAGCTATAATGAACAAGCAATGGCCGAAGCCAAAGAAAAATCCGAAAAAGAAAAGACAGAGAAAACGGAAGAAACTGCAAATACTGAAAATCAGAGTGAGAATTCTGGGGAAACAGCGCAAGGCTCCCATCAAGATTCCCATACAGAAGAGCAAAATCATTCTGAAAATCAGTGAAACACATAAATTATCTGAAATATTTGAATAAAAAATGTCCATTTTAGCCTTCTTTGTGATATAATGAAGTTTGGATAGTTCTAACTAAAAGGGCTATAAATAGACGTATAGTGAAAATAAAAAAGAGAGAGGACTGGTGTAATGGCTAGAGACGGCTTTTTTACAGGTTTAGATATCGGTACTAGTTCAATAAAAGTATTGGTGGCAGAACATGTCAACGGAGAAATGAATGTAATTGGTGTCAGCAATGCCAAAAGTGCTGGCGTGAAAGATGGAATTATTGTAGATATCGAAGCTGCTTCTACTGCAATTAAAAATGCAATTAGTCAAGCAGAGGAAAAAGCAGGGATCTCCATCAATCTAGTCAATGTTGGCTTACCTGCAAACTTGTTGCAAATTGAAGCAACACAAGGAATGATTCCAGTCACAAGTGATTCAAAAGAAATCACAGATGCAGATGTTGAAAATGTTGTCAAATCTGCTCTTACAAAAAGCATGACTCCTGATCGTGAAGTGATTACCTTTATTCCTGAAGAATTTACAGTTGATGGCTTCCAAGGAATTCGTGATCCTCGTGGCATGATGGGAATCCGCCTTGAAATGCGCGGACTTCTTTATACAGGCCCACGTACGATCTTGCACAACTTACGTAAAACCGTAGAACGTGCAGGCTTGCAAGTGGAAAATATCATCATTTCCCCACTAGCTATGATCAAAACCGTCTTGAACGAAGGCGAACGTGAGTTTGGTGCTACAGTGATTGATCTTGGTGGTGGCCAAACCACAGTAGCTTCTGTTCGTAGTCAAGAACTTCAATTTACAAATATCTATCAAGAAGGTGGCGACTATGTTACCAAAGATATTTCTAAAGTATTGAAAACCTCTCAAAAATTAGCAGAAGGTTTGAAATTCAACTATGGTGAAGCTTATGTCCCATCTGCTGGAAACGAAGTGTTCCACGTAGAAGTGATCGGGGAAGTCGAACCGGTTGAAGTTACTGAAAAATACTTGGCTGAAATTATCTCAGCGCGGATCAAACACATCTTTGAGCAAATCAAGCAAGACCTCGATAGAAGACATTTACTAGATCTTCCAGGGGGCATTGTCATTATCGGTGGAGGCGCGATCCTTCCTGGTATTGAAGAATTGGCTCAAGAAGTCTTTGGTGTCAATGTCAAATTGTTTGTTCCAAACCAAATTGGAATTCGAAACCCAGCCTTTGCCCATGTGATTAGCCTGTCTGAATATGCTGGTAATTTGACTGATGTAGATATTATTGCTCAAGCTGCAGTTCATGGCGATGAGGTTTTGCGTCAACAGCCGATTCAATTTGATCGTCCAGTTCAAACGCAAGTACAACCGCAATCAGCTCCAACAGCTCAAACGGTTGTCCCAGCCTACAATGCTGAAAAGATCGATTCTCCAGTAGATACTCAAGAAATCCCAGCAGCAGGCAATGATCACAAACAAGAATCAAAACCTTCATTCACAGATCGAATGAAAAATTTGATCGGTAATATGTTTGATTAAGGAGTGTAAGTATTTATGACATTTTCATTTGACACAGCAGCGGCACAAGGTGCAGTTATTAAGGTTATCGGTGTCGGTGGTGGTGGCGGTAACGCCATCAATCGTATGATTGACGAAGGCGTTGCCGGTGTAGAATTCATCGCAGCCAATACAGACGTTCAAGCACTTTCAAGTGCAAAAGCTGAAACAGTCATTCAATTGGGTCCAAAATTGACTCGCGGATTGGGTGCTGGAGGCCAACCTGAAGTTGGTCGTAAAGCAGCTGAAGAAAGCGAAGAAGTATTGACAGAAGCCTTGCAAGGTGCAGACATGGTTTTCATCACTGCAGGGATGGGAGGAGGATCTGGTACAGGTGCTGCACCAGTGATCGCTCGTATTGCAAAAGCAGTTGGAGCCTTGACCGTAGCCGTTGTGACTCGTCCATTTGGCTTTGAAGGAACGAAACGTGGAAACTTTGCGATTGAAGGAATCAATGAGCTCCGCGAACATGTGGATACTCTCTTGATTATCTCAAACAACAACTTGCTTGAAATTGTGGACAAGAAGACTCCACTTCTAGAAGCTTTGAGCGAAGCAGACAATGTTCTTCGCCAAGGTGTTCAAGGGATTACAGACTTGATCACAAGCCCTGGATTGATCAACCTTGACTTTGCAGATGTGAAAACTGTGATGGAAAGTAAAGGAAATGCCTTAATGGGTATTGGTGTTGGTAGTGGTGAAGAACGTGTCATCGAAGCTGCGCGCAAAGCCATTTACTCTCCACTTCTTGAAACAACCATTGATGGTGCAGAAGACGTCATCGTTAACGTAACAGGTGGCTTGGATATGACCTTGATCGAAGCGGAAGAAGCTTCAGAAATTGTCAACCAAGCAGCAGGTCATGGCGTGAACATCTGGCTTGGTACTTCTATTGATGAATCTCTTAAAGATGAAATCCGTGTGACAGTTGTTGCGACGGGTGTCCGTCAAGACAAGGTAGAACGCGTCAGTGGGATTGCTTCATCGCCAGCAAGTCATCGACCTTACAAAACAGGTCCTCGTGAACAACGACCACAAGTTGCTCCATTTGACCGTGAATTTGATTTAAAACAAGAAGTTGAATTGCCAACTACTCCAAGTCGTCCAGCGGTAGAACCAAATCGTGGTTCAGCCTTTGGTGATTGGGATATTCGCCGTGAGAATATTGTCCGCCAAACGGAACCAGCATCCACTCATCAAGTGGATCGCTATGTCGATTCTTCATCAGATGATGATGAATTGGAAACACCTCCATTCTTCCGGAATCGTTAATCATGAATCTGATCGAGAATGCTAATCTTGTACGGGAACAGGTAGAAACAGCTAGAAACAAAGCCAACCGTCAAGATCCAGTCAATATCATAGCTGTTACCAAGTATGTGGATGTTGAAACAGCAGAAGCTTTGGTCAAAACAGGAATTCAACACATTGCTGAAAATCGGGTCGATAAATTTCTAGAAAAATATCAGGCTCTAAAAGACTACAATCTTACATGGCATTTGATTGGGAGCCTCCAAAGGCGCAAGGTAAAAGACGTGATCAATCTAGTGGATTACTTTCATGCCTTGGACTCGGTGAAGTTAGCTCAAGAAATTCAAAAGCGAGCAGAACACCCAATCAAGTGTTTCCTCCAAGTGAATATCTCTGGTGAGGAAAGTAAGCATGGATTTTCAGTCGATGAATTGGATACTGTTTTAGCGGACATCGCACAGCTGGATAAAATAAAAATTGTTGGTTTAATGACGATGGCTCCCTTTGAGGCTAGTCAAGAAGAGTTGCAGGATATTTTTTCAAAAACTCACCAACTTCAGAAACAACTAGAAAATAAACAATTAAAAAATATGCCTTTTTCAGAATTAAGCATGGGTATGAGTCGGGACTTTGAAGTAGCCATTGCGAATGGAGCGACTTATGTGCGAATCGGGTCATCATTTTTTTAATAGGAAAGAACTATGTCATTAAAAGATAAATTTAATAATTTTATTGACTACTTCACAGAAGACGGTGAAGAAGTAGAAGTTCGTGAGGTCAAGGCAGCCGGGGCAGAAACACAACCAGTTCCTCAGCCTCAAAAAGCTCCTCAAGTGACTTCTCAACGTCCACAGATTAGTCAAAAAGAACAAGTGAAACAAAAACCAAAACCAAAGGCCACTCCAGTAGCGCCTGTGACAACTACAGTCTCTACAGCTGTTGTAAAAGAACCGGTGAGTACTACGAAGAATTCATCTGAAAACATTACTCGTTTGCATGAACGTCAGTTAGAATTGGCAAGTAAACGTGAAAATCCAGATGAAAAAATCACAATTGATGTTCGCTATCCCCGTAAATACGAGGAAGCGACTGAAATTGTCGATCTATTACTATCTAATGAGAGTATCCTCATCGACTTCCAATACATGACGGAAGTTCAAGCACGTCGTTGTTTAGACTACTTGGATGGTGCCCGTTATGTCTTGGCTGGAAATCTTCGTCGTGTTGCAAGTACCATGTACTTGTTGACTCCGATCAACGTTGTGGTCAATGTCGAAGATATTCGCCTTCCAAATGATGTGGAAGTGTCAGAATTTGATTTTGATATGAAACGCAATCGTTAATATGGTATTGTTTCAGTTTATTTCAAATATCATTCAAATTTACTCTATCATTCTTGTCATTTATGCCTTGCTTTCTTGGTTCCCTGGAGCCCCAGAAAGCGCTCTTGGACAAATGGTTCATCGCCTAGTTGAACCATTTTTGAGCCTTTTTAAGAAATTACCCTTGCAGTTCGCAGGCTTGGATTTTACGGTACTTGTAGCCATTTTGCTTCTCAACTTCTTGGAACGATTGGTTGCTCAACTCTTTTTGTTGATGATCGGCTAAAGTAAGATGAAACAAAAAGAAATTTACCAACATTTTCATCCAGAAGATCATGAATTTATCGATCGGTGCATAGAATTATCGGAACGTGTGATCGAACGCTATTCGGTTGAGGTGACGAGTTTCTTGAACCCGCACCAGGTAACTATTTTACGAAATGTTGCTGCAAGTTATCCATTACAGGTCTTTGTCTCGAGTGATGATAGGAAGATGGAGTATGCCAAGGTCATTGTGGCACCAGATTATTACCAATTGGATCCTTCTGATTTTGATCTTTCCTTGTTGGAAATAACCTATTCTTCCAAATTTCATCAGTTGACACATTCCCAGGTTCTGGGCACGATTGTCCATCAATTGGGAGTGAATCGAAAGTCTTTTGGAGATATTTTGATGGGAAACGGACGCATTCAAGTGTTTGTGGAACAACGCTTTGCTCTCTATTTTATGGATCACGTCCAGAAAATTTCAAGAGTTCCTGTCAAAATCAAGGAAGTTCCTTTGTCTCAGCAGTTGATCCTTGAAGAAGAAAGTCAATCTCGGGATATACTGGTATCAAGTTATCGTTTGGATAAGGTGATTGCCGCAGGCTTTAAGTTATCTCGTTCTCAGGCTAGTCAACTGGTCAGTTCTGGTTTGGTAAAGGTCAACTATGCGATTACTACAAATGTCAGTGGTTTTGTTGCTTTGAATGATTTAGTCAGCGTCCGACGTTTTGGACGTCTTAAAATTGTTTCTGAAAATGGTATTTCAAAGAGTGGAAAATATAAAGTAACTGTTGAAATACTTCTAAGTAAAAAATAAGGAGGAGTTTATGGCTCTTACTGCTTTAGAAATTAAAGATAAAACATTTGGTGTTAAATTTAGAGGATATGATGCAAATGAAGTTGAAGAATTTCTTGACATCATTGTTCGTGATTATGAAGATTTAGTTCGATTGAATCATGAGCAAGAATCAAAAATTCAAGCCCTTGAAGAACGCCTCAATTATTTTGATGAAATGAAAGATTCATTGAGCCAATCAGTTTTGATTGCGCAAGATACTGCTGAACGTGTGAAACAAGCTGCTAACGAACGTTCTGAAAATATTGTTCGCCAAGCAGAACAAGATGCACAACATTTGATTGATGAATCAAAACAAAAAGCAAATGAAATCCTTCGTCACGCAACGGATAATGCTAAGAAAGTGGCCGTTGAAACGGAAGAATTGAAGAACAAGACACGCGTCTTCCATCAACGCTTGAAATCAACCATTGAAAGCCAGTTGAGCATTATTGATACACCTGAATGGGATGAAATTCTTCGCCCAACAGCTATGTATATTCAAACTAGTGATGAAGCTTTCCGCGAAATCGTTGAAAAAGCATTAGGTGAATCAGTTCATCATCATTCAGAAGATGACACCATTGATTTGACCCGTCAGTTCTCACCAGCTGAGATTGAAGAATTGCAAAAACGCATTGAAGCCGCTAACCTAGAGTTGGGAGCTACACAAGCGTTTGAAGGTTTGAATGAAAAAGTTCAGTCCGCTTTAGAAGAAGCAGAACACGCGCATCAAGAAACTGAAGAAGTTGTGGATGAAACAGCTTCATCAGAAGACGAAGCAAGTCGTGAATCTGTCAATATTTTATAATTTCGTAGAAACAGGTCCATTAATGATAGGTCTAGCGAGCAGATGATGGTGGAAGATCTGCACTCCCTCTTAATGGATGATCCTTTTACAATTTTCATTCTGAACATAACAGTAAGAGTGAACGTTTCCCTCGTTACGGGATGAGAGGAGAAGATCGCACGCGACTTCTCAAATAAAGGTGGTACCACGAGCAATCGTCCTTTTTGGATGCTCGTGTTTTTTTATAGCTTTTTAAATTAATAAGGAGACACAATGAAACTCAAAGAAACATTGAATCTAGGAAAGACAGCCTTCCCAATGCGGGCTGGACTTCCAACCAAAGAGCCCGTTTGGCAAAAGGAATGGGAAGATGCAAAATTGTATCAACGTCGTCAAGAATTAAATGAAGGGAAACCGCATTTTACACTTCATGATGGCCCTCCATATGCCAACGGAAATATCCACGTAGGACATGCTATGAACAAGATTTCAAAAGATGTCATTGTTCGTTCTAAGTCTATGTCAGGCTTTTACGCCCCTTATATTCCAGGTTGGGATACCCATGGTTTACCAATCGAGCAAGTGTTGGCGAAACAAGGTGTTAAACGGAAAGAAATTGAACGCTCTGAATACCTTAAAATGTGTCGTGAGTACGCTCTTTCTCAAGTCGATAAACAAAGGGAAGACTTTAAACGCTTGGGTGTTTCAGGGGATTGGGACCATCCATATGTAACTTTAACCCCTGATTATGAAGCAGCCCAAATTCGTGTCTTTGGACAAATGGCCAACAAAGGCTATATTTACCGTGGTGCGAAACCTGTATACTGGTCTTGGTCTTCTGAATCTGCTCTTGCTGAAGCAGAAATTGAATACCACGATTTGGTTTCTACCTCTCTTTACTATGGGAATAAAGTCAAGGACGGGAAAGGTGTTCTAGATACAGATACTTACATCGTTGTCTGGACAACTACTCCATTTACCATCACAGCTTCTCGTGGTTTAACAGTAGGGGCTGATTTTGACTATGTTGTCGTGAAACCTGCTGGTTCTGATCGTAAATACGTAGTGGCTTCTGAGCTATTGCCAAGCTTGTCTGAGAAATTTGGTTGGAAAGATCCAGAAGTTCTTGCGACTTACCAAGGGAAAGAATTAAACCATATTGTAACCGAACACCCATGGGATGCAGCAGTTGACGAATTGGTGATTCTTGGAGACCACGTCACACTTGATTCAGGTACTGGTATCGTCCATACAGCTCCTGGTTTTGGTGAGGATGACTACAATGTCGGTATCGCAAATGGTCTTGAAGTTGCTGTTACGGTCAATGAACGTGGGATCATGATGGAGAATGCTGGCCCTGACTTTGCAGGTCAGTTCTATGACAAGGTTGTTCCAACAGTTATTGAAAAACTTGGAGACCTCCTTCTTGCTAAAGAAGACATTTCTCACTCCTACCCATTTGACTGGCGGACTAAGAAGCCAATTATCTGGCGTGCGGTTCCACAGTGGTTTGCCTCTGTTTCAAAATTCCGTCAAGAAATTTTGGATGAAATTGAAAAAGTGAAATTCCATTCAGAATGGGGGAAAGTCCGTCTCTACAATATGATTCGTGACCGTGGTGACTGGGTCATCTCTCGTCAACGTGCTTGGGGTGTCCCACTCCCAATCTTTTATGCTGAAGACGGCACACCGATCATGACAGCTGAAACGATTGAACATGTGGCTCAACTCTTTGAAGAACATGGATCGGTTATCTGGTGGGAACGGGATGCTAAAGATCTCCTTCCAGAAGGCTTCACTCATCCAGGTTCACCAAATGGAGAATTCACAAAAGAAACAGACATCATGGACGTCTGGTTTGACTCTGGTTCATCATGGAATGGTGTCATCGTGAATCGTCCAGAACTCAAATATCCAGCGGATCTCTATCTTGAAGGGTCTGACCAATACCGTGGTTGGTTCAACTCATCTTTGATCACTTCTGTAGCCAACCATGGCGTAGCTCCATACAAGCAAATCTTGTCTCAAGGTTTCGCCTTGGATGGGAAAGGTGAGAAGATGTCGAAATCTCTTGGAAATACGATTGCTCCAAGTGATGTTGAAAAGCAATTTGGTGCTGAAATCTTGCGTCTCTGGGTTACTAGTGTTGATTCGACAAACGATGTTCGTATTTCCATGGATATCTTGAGCCAAGTGTCTGAAACTTACCGGAAGATTCGGAATACCCTTCGTTTCTTGATTGCCAACACTTCTGACTTTAATCCAGCTGAGGATACAGTCGCTTATGATGAGCTTCGTTCAGTGGATAAATACATGACGATTCGCTTCAATCAACTTGTGAAAACGATTCGTGATGCCTATGAAAACTTTGAGTTCTTGACCATCTACAAGGCCCTTGTAAACTTTATCAATGTGGACTTGTCAGCCTTCTACCTTGATTTTGCCAAAGATGTGGTCTATATTGAGAGTGCGAAATCTCTAGAACGCCGTCAAATGCAGACAGTCTTCTATGATATTTTGGTGAAAATTACCAAACTCTTGACACCAATTCTTCCGCATACTGCTGAAGAAATCTGGTCCTACCTTGAGTTTGAAGCTGAAGACTATGTGCAATTGTCAGAATTACCAGAAGCAGAAACGTTTGCGAATCAAGAAGAAATCTTAGATACTTGGTCTGCCTTTATGCTCTTCCGTGGACAAGCTCAAAAAGCCTTGGAAGAAGCGCGTAATGAAAAAGTCATCGGTAAATCTCTTGAAGCTCACTTGACAGTTTATCCAAATGAAGTTGTGAAAACACTTCTAGGGGCTGTTGATAGCAATGTTGCTCAACTCTTGATTGTTTCTGAGTTGACCATCGCAGAAGGACCAGCTCCAGAAGGTGCAGTGACCTTTGAAGATGTTGCCTTCACAGTCGAACGTGCAGCAGGAGAAGTGTGTGACCGTTGCCGTCGCATTGATACAACAACGGCTGAACGTCATTATCACGCAACAATCTGCGACCACTGTGCAAGCATCGTCGAAGAGAACTTTGCGGACGCAGTCGCAGAAGGATTTGAAGCAAAATAAGAAGAAGTGAAAAGTCGCAGGGAGAGAGTCTCCTTGCGACTTTTCAATAAAGAGGAAGTTATGTGGTACCAGAAAGAATTTAAGGAACTAGAACTGAAAGAGTTTTACGAGATCGTTCAGCTGCGATTAGAGACCTTTGTCGTGGAACAAACTAGGATCTACAATGATCTCGATGATGTTGATTATCGATCTATCCATCTTTTTCATCAAGATGAGGAAGGACGCGTAGATGCCTATGCACGTATCTTTGAGACAGGGGCTACGATTCATTTTGGTCGAGTGGCTGTGGCCAAAGACAGTCGTGGCCAAGGACTGGGAAAAGACATAATAGAGCAGATTTTGGACCTGTGTGAACAGAGATTTCCTGGACGGTCCATTGAAATTGAGGCTCAAGAACAGGTGGTTGGCTTGTACGAAAAATTAGGTTTTCAAACGGTGAGCGAGCCCTTTATCTTGGCTTCTACCCCTCACGTAAAAATGATCTTTCAGAAATAAAGAATCCTTTCATCTCATAATCGAGGTGAAAGGATTTTTTTGGGAAAAAGATACTAAAGAAAAAAGTAAGGCAAATTGGCCTTACTTAGTAATTGGAAAGGAAATTTCAATGAGTTTATCGGTGTAGAGGGTCTTGATAGCGGATTGATCAATGATTTTGAGATCCACTTTGCGTTTTAAAAAGAACTCACGAATTTTTTCAACTTCTGTTTCACGGATAGCACGGTGTTTGTTGCTAATCAACAATTCATAATGGGTTGGGGCCTGAGTAAACACAACATCGGTATTGCCCGCAGAATAAACCTCAACGAGCAAGGCATCCGTGCTGGCAAGTTGGCTTTTCACCAATGCAGCATGACTATTTGTGGTATTAATGAGCTTCATATGAGTTCCTCCTAACCTCTATCTTCATTTATTATAGCACTTTTTTATGGTTTACGAAAGAAGAAGTTTCTTAGTTTTTGTGGGAAATTTTCCATTGCTTGATGCCCCATTTATGACTGCCACGTTTGAGTTTTTCCATCGCTTCATCAATTGGAAACCAAGAGAGATTGTTAAAATCTTCCAGGGGTTTTTGAGCTTCTGTATAATCTACCACTTCATAAATATAGGCTGGATTGTAGTAGTAAGTATCTCGGTGACTTGAATAGAAATACTCGTCCGCTTGGCCATAATACTCCCCTAAAACAGCGGTAAAACCTAGTTCTTCAATCAGTTCTCGCTTCAGAGCTTCTAGGTGGTTTTCGCCGGCTTCAATCTCCCCACCTGGCAAGAACCAAGCGCCATTTGGAGCTTGAACGAGGATGATCTGATCCTTGTCCTTATTGGGGATAACAGCGTAGACGCCGTAACGATTGACGTAGGTCACATCTTCTTTTTTTTCACCAAAACTTGGTATGGTCATGGTTTTCTCTTTTCTTCATTTTTCATCATTATAACATATTTTTAATCAAAAATCTGGAGGAAGGAAAAAAAGAGAGTGGGACAGAAATCGGTCATTCGTTAGAATTCGATTTGGTCGTCCCACCTCCGCACAGTTGGGTAGGGCTGTAAAAACTGATGAAATCAGCCTAGTAGGGCCCACTCAACCACTGCGTCTTGTGCTCGACAATCCAAAGACAAGAAGAGGCTAGGACTTTTGTCCCAGCCTCCTTTTCCTGATTAGGATTCTGATGCTTTTTCGGTCGTTTTATGAACGGCTTTGATACTGATATGTCCATTGCTGGTCATGACGGCCTTTAGTTGTTTTTCATTTGGATTTTCAAGGTAGTAATCGGTAATTGCATCTTCGATATAGTCTTGAATGGTACGACGGAGTGGGCGTGCTCCCATTTTTGGATCGTATCCAAGGTCAACCAGTTTTTCCTTGACCTTCTCTGTGACATCCAGATGAATTTCATTTTGTGCGAGACGATGATTGACTTCGTCTAGCATAAGGGTAACAATTTGAAGAAGGTTTTCTTTTGATAGAGCTTGGAACTCAATGATGCCATCAAAACGGTTCATAAATTCAGGGCTAAAGAAGTTACCGAGTTCTCCAAGCACAGAGTTGGTGCGACCTTCGCGAGCAGCTCCGAAGCCGACATTTGCCTCTGCCTTTCCTGTGCCAGCATTGGAAGTCATAATGATAATGGTATCTTTAAAGCTGACGGTGCGTCCTTGACCATCTGTCAAACGGCCGTCATCCAAGACTTGGAGGAACATGTGCATGACATCTGGATGGGCTTTTTCGATTTCATCTAACAAAACGAGAGAGTATGGGTTTCGCCGCACTTTCTCAGTCAATTGTCCAGCTTCATCGTAGCCGACGTATCCTGGAGGAGCACCGACGAGTTTGGCAACGCTGTGTTTTTCCATGTATTCGCTCATATCAAAGCGAATCATGCTGTCCGCAGAACCAAAGAGTTCGATAGCTAGTTGCTTCGAAAGTTCGGTCTTCCCGACACCAGTAGGACCAACAAAGAGGAAACTACCAATTGGACGGTTAGGAGACCCTAGACCGACACGGTTCCGACGGATCGCCTTGGCAATCTTATCCACTGCATCATCTTGTCCGATAACATGGGACTTGAGATCTTCTGCTAGGTGGATGAGTTGGGATTGTTCCTTTTCTTTCAAATCACCAACGGGTATATTGGTTTTTTGCTCAATGATATGCTCAATGGTTTTTTCACTGATAATAGGAGTGTCTTGATCCGTTACCTTAGTCTTTTGCATTTCCTTATACTTAGCAATCTGGTCACGGAAGTAGGCTGCTTTTTCAAAATCTTCGTCGCGAGTTGCTTGCGCTTTGAGATTTTCAGCTTCAATCAAGCGTTGATCAATGACCTTAGGGTCTACAAAGGTCAAAGTTAAGTTCATCTTAGAGCCAGCTTCATCTAGCAAGTCAATAGCCTTGTCTGGTAGGAAGCGGTCTTGGATATAACGGTTTGAAAGGGTAGCCGCAGCTTCGATGGCTCCGTCAGTATAGTGGACGTGGTGATAATCTTCGTATCTTTTTTGGATCCCTTTGAGAATGGTAATGGTTTCTTCTACCGTTGGTTCATCCACTTTGACCGGTTGCATCCGACGTTCCAGGGCGGCATCCTTTTCAATGATCCGGTACTCATTAAGAGTAGTAGCCCCAACCAGTTGCAATTCACCACGAGCGAGGGCAGGTTTGAGGATATTTCCGGCATCCATATTGCCATCACCGGCAGAACCAGCTCCGACAATCTCATGGATTTCATCAATGAAGAGAATGACATCCTGACGTTGACGAATCTCTTCCATCAACTTTTGCATGCGTTCTTCGAACTGGCCTCGGATCCCTGTACCTTGAACGAGACTAACAACGTCTAGGCGAATGACTTCTTTTCCTTGAAGTTTATCAGGGACGTCTCCGTCCACAATTTTTTGAGCCAATCCTTCAACAACCGCCGTTTTACCAACACCTGGTTCTCCGATGAGGACAGGGTTGTTCTTGGTTCGACGGTTGAGGATTTCAATGACACGGATGATTTCTTCGTCGCGTCCAATGACTGGATCAACGTTGCCGTTACGCGCAATCTCTGTGACATTGATACCGAATTCCTCTAAAAGACCTTTTGGCTTTTGAGGGCGTGCTTGTCGTGGATCTGGAGCACTTTCCCGATGGTTGTTTTGACCGTAGCCACCATTTCCATAGCCTCCACCAGATTGGGTTGGAGGGGTAGGTGGTTCTTGAGGACCCTGGAAGTTTCCAATATTATTAAAGAAATCTTCAAAGGGATCTCCCGTTAATTGGCTTCGTTGGATCATCCCTTTTAAGAAGCTGTTATCTGGATCTGTTTTCATAATTTTGTAGCAGTTTTGGCAAAGGTCCACTTGCTGCTGGCGACCATTTACATTGGTGTATAAATGGATAGTGGATTCATTTATTTTACAATTTTGACAAAGCATAAACATACCTCACAATGGGTTTTCGATGGCTTTGAGCCAAGATAATCGCACTATTTTGATAATGGTCAAAAATAGTCAAAGTTTTTCTAGTTTTATTATATCAGTATTCTAAAAGTTTGCAAGAATTTGCTACGGAATGTCAAGGATTGGGGGTGTAGACCGGGAATCAAGGGAAAAATGTGAATTTTTATTGGAAGAGCTTTCTCTTTTATGATAAAATAGGAGAGTAGAAAGTAAAGAGGAGAAATAAAATGGAATCACATTTAGTACGGATTATCAACCGTTTGGAAACAATGACCAAAGATGGTGGAAACCTAAAACGTAATTTTGAACGTGATGGTGTTGTTGTTGCTGAAGTAGCATACAACCACAATGAGGAAGAAGGTTCAACCTTTACTCTTCGCGATGTGGAAGCACGTGAAACCTATACATTTGATAGCATTGATTTGATTGCAATCGAAATTTACGAATTGCTTTATTAATACAGCACAGTGGATGAGTTTGGGGTGGTCTCAAGCTCATTTTTTGTCCATCTAGCTATAGTTTTCGTCTATAGGAAATTCTAAGCAGGAACAGTTAGGTTTGAGAGCAGAAATCTGCTATAATGAGAAAGAATTGTTTTCATTAAAAGACTAGAAAGAGAATGGATATGGCGATACGAATTGATGGAAAGGCATTGGCTGCAAAACTACAGGGAGAGTTGGCTGAAAAAACAGCGCGACTAACAGAAGAGACCGGAGTTGTACCTGGCCTCGTGGTGATCATAGTAGGAGAGAATCCAGCTAGCCAGGTTTATGTCCGTAATAAAGAACGTTCTGCTATCGCTGCAGGCTTTCGCAGTGAGGTCGTGCGACTCCCTGAGACGATTCAACAACATGAGTTATTAGAGTTGATCGAACAATACAATCAAGACCCTCTGTGGCATGGGATTTTGGTGCAATTGCCCCTCCCCAAGCATATCGATGATGAGGCAGTCCTATTGGCGATTGATCCTGCTAAAGACGTGGATGGCTTTCATCCCTTAAATATGGGACGCTTATGGGCTGGTAATCCTGTCATGGTCCCTTCGACTCCGGCTGGGATCATGGAGATGTTTAAAGCATATGGGATAGAGTTAGAAGGCAAGCGAGCCGTTGTAATTGGCCGCTCCAATATTGTTGGGAAACCAATGGCTCAATTGCTGTTGGCCAAGAATGCGACGGTTACCTTGACCCATTCAAGGACCCATCATCTAGCAAAAATTGCGAAGACAGCAGATATCTTGGTGGTTGCGATCGGTCGTGCAAAATTTGTAACAGCGGACTTCGTAAAAGAAGGCGCAGTGGTCATTGACGTCGGGATGAATCGTGATGAGGATGGCAAATTGTGTGGGGATGTCGATTTTGACGCAGTTTCCCCGATAGCTAGTCACCTTACTCCAGTACCTGGAGGGGTTGGTCCTATGACCATTACCATGCTGATGGAGCAAACCTACGAAGCAGCTGTTCGTAGCGTAAAATAAGAAAGTGTGAGCAAGATGAAGTTTGTTTTTGATTTAGATGGAACCCTGTCGTTCGATGGTGTCACAATCGATGAGGAAATCAAACAGGTCTTAGTAAGAGCAGAAGAATTTGGCCATGAAGTTGCCTTTGCTTCTGCGCGTTCCTATCGGGATTGCTTGGGGCTTTTAGGCGATGAGTTGTGCCAAAAGCTTGTGATTGGTTTAAATGGTGGTGTTGCCTATCATCAAGGCCAATTGGTTCATGCGGACTACTTGGATCCGGATGTGTACCGGCAAGTCCTTGGTTTTTGTCGCCACTACAATCTGCCGTTTTTTGTGGATGATACCTTTGATTATAGTGGACAGATTTTAGAAAAAATTCCCTTCTATACGGGTGTCGATCCTCTCAATAAAGCTCAGTATCGTTCTTTAGAAGAGCTGACAGATCCGATCAAAGTCGTGATCTATATGGGGGGCCATGAGGAATTGGTGGATGAGATGGTTGAGCGAATTGAAAAGACAAATAAGGCCCACATCCGCTATCACGCACATGAAAAATGTATCTACCTCAATCCAGAAGCAACCCATAAAGCTTCAACAGTAGAAGAGTTATGCGGTGAGAACTTTGTAGCTTTTGGTAATGATCAAAACGATATTGAATTCTTTGAAAAAGCTCTTTATGCGGTTCAAATTGGTGATTTTCCGGCTCTTTCTCCCTATGCAGATGATCAATTAATAGCCAAACAAAATCAACCACAAGCTGTTGCTGCTAAGATCTTGCAAGTCTTCGCAGAATTCAGAGGAAAATAAAAGAAGGAGGGGGAGTTGTGGCTCCTCCTTTTTCGCTAGAAATGAGGACGGTATGAAAACAGTTCAGAAAGAAGTGATCCGGCGGGTTATTGTGAAGCGAGAGGCAAGGACTTATAAGGGCGATTTTGGTCGTCTGCTCATGATTGGAGGAACCTATCCTTATGGGGGAGCCATCATTATGGCAGCGATCGCTGCGGTTCATAGTGGGGCGGGCTTGGTCACTGTTGCAACAGATCCTGACAATCTGACGGCCCTTCATAGCCATCTTCCTGAAGCCATGGGCTTTGATCTGGCAGATCGGGATCTTCTTTGCGAGCAAATTCAAAAAGCCGATGTCATTCTCGTCGGTCCGGGATTAAGGGAATCGAATGAAAACCAAGCAGTCTTGCAAATGATTTTTGAGCAAGTCTCTAGCCAGAAAGTCCTGATCTTAGATGGGGGGGCTATCAGTCTTTTCTCAAGCTCTCAGTTTGACTTGCCAGAAGCTCAGCTGGTTTTTACCCCTCATCAAAAAGAATGGGAAAAACTGTCAGGGCTTGATCTCACAAGTCAGACGGAAGAGAGAAGCCAAAGAGCAGTACAGCACTTTCCTAAAGGGACAGTCGTTGTAGAAAAAGGGCCCCACACACGCATTTGGACAAGTGGGACAGAAGAGGGCTATCAGCTAGATGTTGGTGGTCCCTATCAAGCAACAGGTGGCATGGGCGATACCTTGGCAGGCATGATTGCAGGCTTTGCAGGTCAATTTCCACAGGTCAGTCTCTATGAGCGCGTGGTGGTCGCGACCTACCTTCATTCAGCGATTGCTGAAGACTTGAGCAAGGGGGCTTATGTGGTTCTACCGACGGCCATCAGCAAAGAAATCCCAAGATGGATGAAGAAGTGGAGTGACTTTTGCTGACGAAAGAGTTTAGGAGTAAAGGTACTAGCTGGATAAATGCAAGTCTCACTCAAAACAGCAACCCTTAGTTATAAAGTCGGATAGATACACTTGTGCCGGTAGCTTGTGAAAACTTGCAATTTCAAAACGATACGATAAGGACTAGCTTGAATAAAATATGGCTTGTAGAGAAAGGAAATTCATGATTTCGCTTTGTCTACCAGCCTTTTTTGAATGATTTTTGGTATAATTAAACTTGATCATATGCTACAGAAAGGAGTTCACATGTCCAACTATTTATCCGTATCAAGTTTGACCAAATATTTGAAATTAAAATTTGATAAGGATCCCTATTTGGAGCGGGTCTATCTGACGGGTCAGGTTTCCAACTTTCGAAAGCGTCCCAACCACCAGTATTTTTCCCTAAAGGATGAAAAAGCGGTGATTCAGGCCACTGTCTGGGCTGGGGTGTATCGCAGTTTTGGTTTTGAGCTGGAAGAAGGGATGAAGATCAATGTCATTGGCCGTATTCAGCTTTATGAACCAGGTGGCAGTTATTCCATTGTCATCGAAAAGGCGGAACCAGATGGGGTAGGGGCCTTAGCTATCCAATTTGAGCAACTCAAGAAAAAGTTGACGGAAGAAGGGCTCTTTCAAGAACGGTGGAAACAGGCTTTGCCACAATTTCCAAGAAAGATTGGTGTGGTCACCAGTCAAAGTGGGGCTGTGATTCGTGACATTATCACAACGGTAAGCCGTCGTTTTCCAGGTGTGGGCATTGTGCTCTACCCGACAAAGGTTCAAGGAGAAGGTGCCTCCAGTGAGGTAGTTGCCAATATTCAAAGGGCCAACCAACGGGAGGATTTGGATGTCTTGATTATCGGTCGTGGGGGTGGCTCGATTGAAGATCTCTGGGCTTTTAATGAAGAAACGGTGGTACGAGCGATCTTTGAATCGCGGATTCCGATTATCTCCAGTGTGGGACATGAGACAGACACGACTCTAGCCGATTTTGTAGCGGACCGACGGGCCGCTACTCCGACAGCAGCAGCTGAATTAGCCACTCCAGTGACCAAATTAGACCTGCTGTCCCATTTACAAAAGCAGGAGAATCGCATGGCAACAGCTATGTCCAATCGTTTAGCCTATAATCGTGAACGGTTGGCCAAATTGAGTCAATCCGTTATTTTTAGGCAGCCTGAAAGACTGTATGATGGCTACTTGCAAAAGATTGACCAGTTGCAATTGCGATTGAAACAAGGGATGCGCGATGCTTATGGACAAGGGGACAATCAGCTGCAAGGTCTGCGTCATCGTCTAGAGGCTATGTCTCCTTTGCATCGTATCGAACGTTATCAAGACCGTGTCTTCCAAGATAAGAGACTCTTAACGAGTCGAATGGAACAAATCTTAAAAGAGCAAAAAGTAAAGGTACAAAGTTTATCAGAGGCTCTCTTGATGCTGGATACCAGCCGGATTATTGCGCGTGGCTATGCCATGGTCAAGGAAGATGATCGAGTATTGGATTCGGTGGTGAAAGTAAAAGAAGGAGACCCGCTGTCCCTTATCATGAGAGACGGTCAGTTAGAAGTAGAGGTAAAACATGTCGAAAGAAAAGAAGTTTGAAGAAAATTTAGCAGATTTGGAAGCCATTGTCCAAAAATTGGAGAGTGGTGATGTGGCTCTAGAAGAGGCCCTTACAGAATTCCAAAAAGGAATGAAGTTGTCAAAAGAATTGCAAGATACCTTGGATCAAGCAGAGAAAACCTTGGTCAAGGTCATGCAAGCAGATGGTACTGAAGCGGATCTAGCATGAGACAAGAAGAAAAACGAAATAGAGTAGAGCAAGCGATTCGCTCTTTTTATGAGGAAAAATCCATCGCCCCCCATTTAGTGGACTCAGTCCTGTATTCGATCCAGGCGGGTGGCAAACGCCTGCGCCCCTTGCTTCTTCTAGAACTGTTAGAAGCTTTTGGTCAGGATTTGACGGATGCCCATTTTCAAGTGGCAGGAGCTCTGGAGATGATTCATACTGGCAGCCTCATTCATGATGATCTGCCTGCTATGGACGATGATGATTACCGTCGGGGCCAATTGACCAACCATAAAAAGTTTGGGGAAGACTTGGCGATTTTAGCAGGGGATGCGCTTTTCCTCGATCCTTTTGGGATGATCGCGGCAAGTCAGCTTCCAGATCCGGTCAAGGTATCTTTAATCCTTGAATTGTCAGATGCTTCAGGGAGTCGTGGAATGGTCGCTGGCCAAGTCCTGGATATGGAAGGGGAGCACAAACAGCTCACCTTAGAGGAATTACAGACCATCCATGCAAATAAGACAGGACGACTCCTCGCCTATCCGTTCATTGCAGCGGGGTCTATTTTAGAACTAGGAGCAGACATTCGTCAGCTTTTGAAACAGCTCGGGCAAAAATTAGGTCTCGCCTTTCAAGTGCGGGATGACATCTTGGATTTGGTGGCTGATTTTGAGGCTTTGGGAAAAACGCCTCAAAAGGACTTAGTGGCAGAAAAATCAACCTATCCAGCTCTCTTAGGGTTAGAAGCATCAAAAGCATTGCTTGAAAGAGAATTGGATGCTTGTGAGGATTTGTTGGATCAGATAGTCGCTATCTGCGCCTTTCATCCGCAAGCAATCAAGAAATTAATAGAAGGATTACGTATACATGGCTAAGGAAAGAGTGGATGTATTAGCCTACAAACAAGGCCTGTTTGACACCCGTGAACAAGCCAAAAGAGGGGTTATGGCTGGCCTCGTCGTTGCCGTCATCAATGGGGAACGTTTTGATAAACCCGGTGAAAAAATTGATGAAGCAACCGAGTTGAAACTAAAAGGTGAAAAGCTCAAGTATGTCAGTCGGGGCGGACTCAAATTAGAAAAAGCTTTGAACCAATTTGGCTTAACTGTAGAGGATAAAATTGCCATTGATATCGGTGCCTCCACCGGTGGCTTTACAGATGTTATGCTTCAAAACGGTGCTAGTAAGGTCTTTTCAGTCGATGTTGGGACCAATCAGTTGGCTTGGAAATTGCGCAATGACCCGCGCGTGGTCTCGATGGAACAGTTCAATTTCCGCTATGCTGAGCCTGATGATTTTGAAGTGACGCCGAGTTTTGCGAGTATCGATGTCAGCTTTATTTCCCTAGACTTGATTTTGCCAGCTCTTCACCGGATTTTGGCGGATCATGGGCAAGTGGTGGCCCTAGTCAAACCTCAGTTTGAAGCAGGACGTGAGCAGATCGGCAAGCACGGTATCGTAAAGGATTCCAAGGTCCATCTGGCAGTCCTTGAAAAAGTAGCCACTTTTGCTGGGGAACATGGCTTTTCTGTGATGGGAATGGACTATTCTCCTATCCAAGGAGGCCATGGCAATATTGAATTTTTGATGCATTTAGAAAAGAAAGAAGAAGAAAGAATGCCGACTACCGAAGAGCTCCAAGCTGTGGTAGATCAGGCACATGGAGAATTTAAACATGAAGAGTAAGAATATCAGATTAGAAAAAATTCGCCGCTTCATTCGTGATCATGAAGTGGGGACTCAAGAAGAGATCGTCGAACATTTGAAAGAAGAGGGCATCTCAGCAACCCAAGCGACGGTATCACGGGATATCAAAGAATTGGGCATCGTAAAACGCCCTCTGAAAGACATGACCTATGTCTATGAATTGCCACGTAAGCACCACCAAGGGATTGGGATGATTGAAAGCAATATCTTGTCTCATCGCCGTATGGGAGAGTATGTCAATTTCACCATGGTGCCAGGGACAGCTCCCTTAGTCAAACGTCGCTTGCGAGATATCTACAAAAACCATATCTTTAGTATTGTTGCAGATGATGATACGATCTTGTTGATCGCCTATTCCGCTCCAGAAGCAGAGAATATCCTCAAATCAATCTTTGGGTGGTAAGAGCCTATGCTATTAGAAATTTCGATTAAGAACTTTGCCATTATAGAAGAGATTTCCTTAAATTTTGAGAAGGGAATGACGGTACTGACAGGGGAAACAGGTGCAGGGAAATCCATCATTATCGATGCCATGAATATGATGCTGGGAAGTCGTGCAACGACGGATGTCATTCGACACGGAGCACCAAAAGCGGAAATCGAAGGTCTCTTTGCTGTTGAGAGCAATCGCCACTTGACGGCTCTCTTTGAAGAGCAGGGGCTAGAGTGGACCGATGAATTGATCATCCGCCGAGAGATCCTGCAAAATGGACGAAGTGTCAGCCGGATCAATGGTCAAATGGTGAATTTATCGATCTTAAAAGCAGTCGGTCAACATTTGGTGGACATCCATGGCCAGCATGACCAGGAAGAACTCATGCGGCCCCAATTGCATATCGCCATGCTGGATGAATTTGGGGATGCTAGCTTTTTCCAAACCAAAGCCGCTTACCGTCAGACCTTTGAAGACTACAAACGCCTGCGCAAACAAGTAGTGGAACTCCAGCGAAACCAGCAGGAAAATAAGGCTCGGATTGAAATGCTTGAGTTTCAAATTGCTGAGATTGAAGCAGTTGCCTTGGAAGTGGATGAGGATACGCGTCTGGAGCAAGAACGCCAACGATTACTCAATCACAAAATGATTGCCGATACCCTCACCAATGCCTATACCATGCTAGATGCAGAAGATTTCTCTAGCCTCACCAATGTTCGATCAGCCATGAATGATCTGGAAAGTATCGAAGAATATGATCCAATCTACAAAGAGCTCTCAGGCCAGTTGGCGGAAACCTTTTATGCCCTTGAGGACATTACCAAGCGCCTCGAAGATGTGGTTGATGGTCTGGAGTTTGATGGCAATCGCCTCATGCAGGTGGAATCGCGCCTGGATTTGATCCACTCGATCACGCGCAAGTATGGTGGCCAAGTCAAGGACGTCTTAGAATACCTGGCGCAAATCACCAAAGAATATAGCCTCCTCACAGGGAGCAATCTTTCGTCTGAGGATCTAGAAAAAGAACTCAAGGGCTTAGAAAAAAGCCTGGTAGGCTTGGCTCAGGATTTGAGTGATCAGCGGCATGCTCTGGCCCAAGCTTTGGAAAATGAAATCCAACAAGAATTAGCAGACCTCTATATGGACAAGGCTCGTTTCCAAGTGCGCTTTAGCAAGGCTAAGTTCAATCGGGAGGGCAATGAAGCTGTCGAATTTTATATTTCGACCAACCCAGGTGAGGACTTTAAACCGCTGGTCAAGGTAGCATCCGGTGGAGAATTGTCACGCTTGATGTTGGCCATTAAGTCTGCTTTTTCTCGAAAAGAAGGAAAAACCAGTATTGTCTTTGATGAGGTGGATACAGGTGTCTCTGGGCGCGTGGCCCAAGCCATTGCAGCGAAAATTCACAAAATCGGCCAGAATGGACAGGTGCTTGCTATTTCTCACCTGCCTCAAGTCATTGCAGCAGCAGATTATCAATTCTATATTGAAAAAATTAGTGATGCCCACTCAACTGTATCGACTGTGCGCCTCTTAAACCAGGAAGAACGCATTGAAGAAATTGCCAAGATGCTGGCAGGAGAGGATCTCACAGAAGCTGCTCGCCAACAGGCAGCCCAACTTCTGAAACGGTAAGAGAGAAAGAAGGATTAAAACGATGTCAGAATACTTTGTAGTCGGAGATATTCACGGAAAAGCCCACATGCTTGAAGAGCTTATGACAGAGTGGGATGGAGAGGCTCAATTAGTTTTTCTAGGGGATTTGATCGACCGTGGTGAAGATAGTAGAAGGTCCATCGAGATTGTAAAAGACTACGTAGACCACCACGGGGCTATTTGTCTTTCTGGAAACCACGAGTACATGTTTTTAGCTTGGCTGGACAATCCAGAAGAACGCTATGATCATTACCGAAGAAATGGTGGGGATACGACCATCAATTCACTTTTAGGTCGACCACTTGATGCTCCTGTGGATGGGATTGCGGATGCCCAAGCAGTTGAGCATGCTGCTCCTGAATTGGTTTCTTTCATCCGTAGTTTACCTTTTGACTATGAGACAGAGACCTATTACTTTGTCCATGCTGGGGTGGATCTAACCCTTGAAAATTGGCGAGAAACAACAGACTACCAAAAGGTTTGGATCCGAAAACCATTCCATGAGGCTAAAAACCATACAGGAAAATGGATCGTCTTTGGACATACTCCGGTCTATGGTTTACTCAAGGAACCGATCGGAACAGAAAAGCTTTGGATAGCTGACCAAAAGATGGGGGTCGATGGGGGAGCTGTCTATGGTGGTGTTCTCCATGGTTTGCTCTTGGATGATCAAGGCATCGTCCAAGACCATGTCCTTCACAATACAGGCTTTTCTGCAGCAGACGACTAAGAGCAGAGTTTAAGAGCCTTCCATGCAAAAGCCGCTGTTTTTTGGTATAATGGAGGCAGAACATTCTTAGGAAGAGTATAGAATTATATGGCAAATATTAAAATAGTTACAGACTCGTCTGTTACGGTTGAGCCTGAAGTGGTTGAAGCATATGGGATTACCATTGTGCCACTTTCAGTGATGGTGGATGGAGTCCTTTATTCAGATAGTGAGTTAGGAGAAGGTGATTTCCTACGCTTGATGCAGTCTAGCAAAAATCTACCAAAGACCAGCCAACCACCGGTTGGGGTTTTTGCGGAGGTGTATGAAAAGTTAGCTGCAGATGGGGCCCATATCGTTTCGATTCACATGTCCCATATCTTGTCAGGAACAGTAGAAGCAGCCCGTCAAGGGGCGACTCTCTCCGGAGTGGATGTGACCGTGATTGACAGTGGTTTCACCGATCAAGCGATGAAGTTTCAAGTGGTTGAAGCAGCTAAATTGGCCAAAGAAGGAGCGGATCTAGACACTGTCTTAGCCCGTATCGAAGAGGTCAAAGAAAAAACAGAAT
>NZ_JAAPAW010000014.1:85986-158173 GCF_014435245.1 Streptococcus sp. IMAU 99161
TTCATCGGGGTTTCCACTCTGGAAAATCTGGTCAAAGGTGGCCGGATTGGCCGTGTTTCAGGACTCCTGAGCTCTCTTCTCAATATCCGTGTGGTGATGGAGATGAAGGATGACAAGCTTGAGCCAATTGTTAAAGGACGTGGCAATAAAACCTTTAAAAAATGGTTGGATGAGTTGACAGAAAAACTGTCCCACAAGAAGGTAGCAGAAATTGGGATCTCGTATGCAGGGACACCAGATTGGGCCAATGAAATGAAGGCTCAGCTCCAATCTTTAGTGGAAAAATCCATTTCCGTACTAGAAACTGGATCCATTATTCAAACCCATACAGGTGAAAATGCCTTTGCCGTTTTGGTCCGATATGAATAAGGTCTAATAAAAGTTTGAAAAAATGGGTTTTGTACTTGACCTAAAGGTATTTTTTAGATATTATAGTACTGTTAAGGCGTAAAGCCTAAAAAAAATTGGAGGATTTGTTAAATGGCTAACAAACAAGATTTGATCGCAAAAGTGGCAGAAGCTACAGAATTGACTAAGAAAGACTCAGCAGCAGCAGTTGACGCTGTATTTGCAGCAGTTTCATCTTACCTTGCAAAAGGTGAAAAAGTTCAATTGATCGGTTTTGGTAACTTTGAAGTTCGTGAACGTGCAGCTCGTAAAGGTCGCAACCCACAAACTGGTAAAGAAATCAAAATCGCAGCTTCTAAAGTTCCAGCATTCAAAGCTGGTAAAGCTCTTAAAGAAGCAGTTAAATAATTGCAATTTTGAAAAGTCATCCTAGTTTTCTAGGATGCTTTTTTGTTGGACAGACTTTGGTTCTCAGCGTATAATAAGAAATACGAAAGAGAGGATCCGCTATGCGCTTGATTGTAGGATTAGTAGCCATCTTATTTCTTCGCCCTATTTTGTATCTCCTAAAAGGCCTGTGGTGGGTGCTGGAGTTTTGTTTTATGATCCTTGTGGTCAAGATCATTCTCGGTAGCGTGCGTTGGATGACCAGCTGGATTGGCTGAGAGTGAGATGGAATTGATATGTTTAGCTATTTGCTCACTGCCAACAATTTCGAACCACGAAGATTTAGAGATAGACCTTAAAAAAATCATTCTAATTAGAGAATTTAGCTTGAAACATGTTATAATAAGGTGATCGGTTGATCCAAATAAACTTTGGGAAGGGGGAAACATAGTGAACGCATTGCATCGTAAGGAAGAAGAATGTGTAGAAGAAGTCTTGCAGAGTCTGCGTACCAAGGGTATTCGGATAACGGATACACGTAGAGCCGTTCTAGCCTATCTAGTGGCGAGTCATGAACATCCAAGTGCTGAGAAGATTTATCGCGATTTGTTGCCTCAATTTCCGGGTATGAGTTTGGCTACCGTATATAACAACATCAAAGTTTTGATAGACGAGGGGGTTGTTTCTGAGATCAAGGTTCGCAACGATACCACGACCTATTTCGATTTCATGGGCCATGAACATTTGAATGTTGTCTGTGAAAAATGTGGCCGCATTGCCGATGTTGAAATCGATGTGCCTGATCTTCGTGAAGAAGCCGCTAGTCAGAGTGGCTATCGGATCACCAAGACCCAGATGACGGTCTATGGTATTTGCCCCGACTGTCAGAAAAATTAAAGTAAGAGAAACCAGAGCCGTTAGGCTCTTTTTTGCGCAACGGAAAACCACCTATATTTTATACCATGAGAAAAATAGTTTCAATCATGATATAATAATTAGAATAACCAATGAGAGGAAGAAAAAGATGAAAAAGCTGGAAAACTTTTCTTGGGAAATGTGGCATATTCTTTCCCTAGTTGTCGTGACTGTTATGCTGGTTGGTGGTGCCTGGTCCTTCTTTTACTCAAAAGAAGTAGCCTATCTTGTCCATGAGAGAAACTATAAGTATGTTGGAAGAGGTCAAAGACTGACGGATTACGCTACAATTGAAGGGGAGGATGATGAACTCCCAATTGTGGCACTCTCGTTTAAGAAAAAGGAAGATTGGAATAGTTCTGACTATGCGGTAGGGCATCGGTATCTCGCTTTCCAAGATTCTAAACTAAGGAAGATTAGTCAAAATAGGAAAGATTCAGAAGAATACTTTAAGATCCGTTATTATCAACTTGGAAAAGAGGATGGAGAGGGACATCTGATTGATGTCTTAAAAATTGCCCAAGAGAAGGGCTACAAAACCATTAACGGGTCGATGAACTCTATTATGTACTCTGATGGAAAAGACGACTATGTTGGTGTTCGTGTAACAGATGATGATGTCCTGTTCATCAACCTTCGAACACAAAAGGTAAGTCAAAAGCGTCCAAAAGAAGCAATCAAATTTAGTTTTAGTGGAAATCGTCAAGTGGACTCTTCGTTGGATTATAAAACGTCCACTTACTATGAAGAAATAGAAAAAATGGATATTGACTTGCCATGGATCCGTTATAAAAAAGAGGAAGAGAATAATGATGAAACTAGTGATAGTAGTACAAGCCCTACTTCTAGAGAAAAAAAGGTAAAAGATAGCCAACTACTTTCAATGTTAAAGAAATATGGCTTTCTAATTATTTTGAAAAAAAATATAACATTTTCTGATGGTGAATCAATCATGAAAAATTTATTTACTGATGCATCTAATTATTCTGATCAATAAAGCAAGTAGAGACAAAAAGTTGTAGATGAGAAAAAGGTTAAAAAAGATGAAGATAAATAGTAATAAGGTTAAATTTTGCCTAGTGTTTCTAGTTTTTACAGTCATCGTAGGGATTTACTTTTATAGAAATTTAGAATCTAGTCTTAAAGGATATTACAGTAGTCGAAATTACCATGGGAATATACAGATTACAGGTTTTTCATGGACTCGGTCCGATGCTTTACCGGATGTGAATTATTTGTATACTGAAAAAATAAACGGTGAAAAAATTTCAATTCCTTTGAAAAAAGAAGTTCGATTTAAAAAAATGGTTATGCCTTATTTTGATCAACTAGATAATCCAAATAATAAAGGGATCATCAGTGGTTTAACATCCTTTTACGACGAGGATTCTAGACCATATTTGCCAATTATTGAAAAGGCTTTAGAAGTAAACCCTGAGAGAAAACCATTAGAAAAAGAACTGCAGGATAAAATACATCAAGCAAGTGAGTTAAAGGAGACAACGATCCAACTGAAAGAATCCCTTTCGGATGGTTATTTATCTGCTAAATCTATTTTTTGGTATACTGATTACGAAAAACAATCAATAGAAGAAAAGCGGACTAAATTGGCTGGCTGGTATGGTTTTCCTTTAAAGGATGCATTAAAAAATGGAGCTATCTATATACAAATTGAACTTCCTAAACAGATCGATCGATTAGATCGCTTAGATATTAAGTTACCAGAACAATTGAAACAACTTTTGCAAAAAACAGAATTACCAGATGGTTATTATTCTATAGCAATCAAAGGTAAACAGGTTGGCGAGATTGTTCAAATTAGAAATGGTCAGGTAGAAAATTGGATATAAGAATGTTAAAAGATAAAATAAAATTTAATCATCATTTAATGAGTCAGCTTGGCTTATTTACGGCCTATGTTTTGATCCTATTGATGTCACCGTTTTATATACATCCAAAAATAGGGGAAAATGATTCGTCTCAGTTTACGATCTTCCTAGGTGAACATTCTCTCTACAATGCCAAAGAGTTCGAAGGTCTTCTTAATTCTTATTTTACCATTTCACTAGTGATTCTTTTGGTACTTCCGGCCGTCGCAATTGTACTTCGATCTATTCTCACTAAAATAGGACTTCCGCTACTAGCGCACCTTCAATCACTGTTAATATTTGTAGCCTGTAGCATCATTCTGATCTACACCCTATTTTCTTTAACGGTTCAAATAGACATTCTTCAGTTGTATTGGGGATTTTACTTGTGTCAGGCTTTCTATTGGATTTTTATCCTCAGAGAGTGGTGGAATGTCAGTGGGATCGTTTATAGACGCTATCATCCTTCAGGAGAAGAAAGTGCGAAAGAACATCAAGCAACAGAATAGCCAGTCTCAAAAGAATAAAAACGTACCTTGTTTTTAAACCAGAGCCGTCAGGCTCTTTTTTGTGAGAAATTGCACTTTTCCAACGTCGGGACTAGCTTTTTCATGTGAAATCTAGTAAAATAGAATAGAAAAACGGGGACAACCTCGAAGAATAAAAGGAGATCCATCAAATGGTAAAATTGGTTTTTGCTCGCCACGGTGAGTCTGAATGGAACAAAGCTAACCTTTTCACTGGTTGGGCTGATGTTGATTTGTCTGAAAAAGGTACACAACAAGCGATCGACGCTGGTAAATTGATCAAAGAAGCTGGTATCGAATTTGACCAAGCATACACTTCAGTATTGAAACGTGCGATCAAAACAACAAACCTTGCGCTTGAAGCATCTGACCAACTTTGGGTTCCAGTTGAAAAATCATGGCGCTTGAACGAACGTCACTACGGTGGTTTGACTGGTAAAAACAAAGCAGAAGCTGCTGAACAATTTGGTGATGAACAAGTTCACATCTGGCGTCGTTCATACGATGTATTGCCTCCTGCTATGGCACATGATGACGAACATTCAGCACACACAGACCGTCGTTACGCTTCACTTGATGACTCAGTCATTCCAGATGCTGAAAACTTGAAAGTTACCTTGGAACGTGCCCTTCCATTCTGGGAAGATAAAATCGCTCCAGCTCTTAAAGACGGTAAAAATGTATTCGTAGGAGCACATGGTAACTCAATCCGTGCCCTTGTAAAACATATCAAAGGCTTGTCAGACGATGAAATCATGGGTGTAGAAATCCCTAACTTCCCACCATTGGTATTCGAATTTGACGAAAAATTGAACGTTGTGAAAGAATACTATCTTGGTAAGTAAGATAGCAGGATTTGTTATCATTAGTAAAAAAGCTGACTTCGGTCAGCTTTTTTGCTTGTCTTTCCATGCTCCTAGCTGGTTTTGGGTTTTCAGGGCCTTCTAAAAATGTTATAATAGAGTGTTACTAAATTGGGTTCCATTAGCCCTGAAAGGAAAAGAAACATGACAAAATCATTCTACATCACAACCCCTATCTATTACCCATCTGGTAAATTGCACATTGGTTCAGCATACACAACGATCGCCTGTGACGTCTTGGCGCGTTACAAACGTATGATGAACTACGATGTGTTCTACCTGACTGGTCTTGATGAGCACGGGCAAAAGATCCAGCAAAAAGCAGAAGAAGCTGGGATCACGCCGCAAGCTTATGTAGATGGGATGGCAGTTGGAGTAAAAGAACTCTGGCAATTACTCGATATCTCATACGATAAATTCATCCGTACGACAGACGATTACCATGAAAAAGTGGTGGCCCAAGTCTTTGAACGCCTACTGGCGCAAGATGACATCTACCTTGGTGAATACTCTGGTTGGTATTCAGTCTCTGATGAAGAGTTCTTTACGGAAAGCCAATTGGCTGAGGTCTACCGTGATGAGAATGGTAAGGTCGTCGGTGGGGTAGCCCCATCAGGCCACGAAGTAGAATGGGTTTCTGAAGAATCTTATTTCCTTCGCCTCAGCAAATACCAAGACCGTTTGGTTGAATTTTTCAAATCCCAACCTGATTTCATCACGCCAGATGGCCGTCTTAATGAAATGTTGAAAAACTTCATCGAGCCCGGTTTGGAAGACTTGGCGGTATCTCGGACTACCTTTACCTGGGGAGTCCCAGTTCCATCTAATCCTAGACACGTTGTCTACGTTTGGTTTGATGCCCTTCTTAACTATGTGACAGCTCTTGGTTATGGCCAAGAAGATCATGAAAACTTTGACAAATTCTGGAACGGAACCGTCTTCCACATGGTCGGAAAAGACATCCTTCGTTTCCACTCCATCTACTGGCCAATCCTTCTCATGATGCTCGATATCAAATTGCCAGAACGTTTGATTGGTCATGGTTGGTTTGTCATGAAAGACGGTAAGATGTCTAAGTCTAAAGGAAATGTCATCTACCCAGAAATGTTGGTGGAACGCTTCGGCTTGGATCCACTTCGTTACTACCTCATGCGCAGCTTGCCGGTTGGTTCAGATGGTACCTTTACACCAGAAGACTACGTGGCCCGCATCAACTATGAATTGGCCAATGACCTTGGAAACCTCCTCAACCGGACGGTAGCCATGATTAACAAATACTTTGGTGGTCAAGTCCCAGCTTATGTCGAAAATGTCACAGCATTTGATGCAGATTTGGCCAAGGTAGTCGAAGAAAACATCGCTGAATACCACAAGCAAATGAACGCGGTTGATTACCCACGCGCTTTAGAAGCAGTATGGAATATCATCTCTCGTACCAATAAATATATCGACGAGACAGCTCCTTGGGTCCTTGCCAAAGAAGATGGTGATAAGAAACAATTGGCAGCGGTCATGGCTCACTTGGCAGCAAGCCTTCGTGTCGTAGCTCACCTCATCCAACCATTCATGATGAATACCTCAAACGCCATCATGGAACAACTTGGCTTGGGCTTGAACTTCGATCTTGAAAACTTGACCTTAGCTGGCTTCCCTGAAAATGTCACAGTAGTTGCCAAAGGAACTCCAATTTTCCCACGTCTGGACATGGATGAAGAAATTGCCTACATCCAATCTCAAATGACTGCTGGTAAACCACAAGAAAAAGAATGGATTCCAGAAGAAGTGGAACTCAAGTCTGAAAAAGACGAGATCAAGTTTGAAGACTTTGACAAGGTTGAAATCCGTGTAGCAGAAGTCAAAGAAGTGGAACGCGTCGAAGGCTCAGACAAATTGCTTCGCTTCCGCCTAGATGCAGGAGATGGTGAAGATCGTCAAATCCTCTCTGGTATCGCGAAATTCTATCCAAATGAACAAGAATTGGTCGGCAAGAAACTCCAAATCGTGGCTAACCTCAAACCACGCAAGATGATGAAGAAATATGTCAGTCAAGGCATGATTCTTTCCGCTGAACACGGGGATCAATTAACAGTCTTAACGGTTGATCCATCTGTACCAAATGGAAGCATCATTGGGTAAAAAAATCTTCATCCTATATGTAGGTATATTATTTGAATTTTATCAATTTTTAATGAAAAATAATATATTTTTGAAAGGAAATTATTTTTGAAAAGACGATATATTCGTGGATTTGATGGCCTCAGATCTTTAGGAGTCATATTTGTTATTCTTTACCACATGTTTCCTCAACAGGTAAAAGGTGGCTATCTAGGAGTTGTTCTATTTTTTGTAGTTTCAGGTTATTTAATAACAGATTTATTGTTACAAGAGTATCAGGATAATAAACAGATTGATGTAATTGGTTTTTATAGGAGACGTATAAAAAGGCTATATCCGGCTATGATATTCGTTATACTTGTCACGGGGTTTTATACTTTCTTGTTTCAGCCCAATTTTTTAAACCACTTACGAATGGTATTTGTTTCAAGTCTTTTAATGTTTAATAACTGGTGGCAGATTGATAAGGGAGCATCTTATTTTACAAGATTAATGGCAGAAGCTCCATTTAGCCATTTTTATAGCTTGGCAATTGAAGCTCAGTTCTATCTAGTTTGGCCTGCTGTCTGTCTGTTTTTAATTCGCAAAGTAAAAGATAGATGGAAAATATTTAGAGCTCTAGCCATATTTGCAATTATTTCAGCCTTAGAGATGGCAGTTTTGTACCATTCCAATCAGGATCCGTCAAGAATTTATTATGGAACAGATACACGCTTATTTAGTATTTTACTGGGTGCAGCTCTTGCATTTATTTGGCCGAGTGATAAAATTATAAAACTACGGCCCAATGAAAAAGGAAGACGCTTTATATCTAAATTCTTTATTGGACTCTTTTCAATTATTTTAGTATTTCTGTTTTTGTTACCCGATCGTTCATGGATTACCTATCGAGGAGGTATGTTCTTCTTTAGTTTCTGTTCGATATTACTTGTCGCCTTAGTAGTTTCTCCAAATTTCGGTGTTGAAAAATTATTTTCTAATAGATTATTTGATTATCTTGGAAAACGTTCATATGGTATTTATTTGTGGCAAATGCCAGTGTTAGTTTTAATGGAAGCTCGATTAGGACATGGGTTATTTTACTATTTCTTTTCATTAGTACTGATCATTGGATTATCTGAACTTTCTTTTAGATTTGTTGAAGTACCTTTACGTCGTGTAAATTATCGTCAGCTATTTCGTAAAATAAAAAATGTCATCTCAAAAAATGGCTTTTCAAAAGATAAAGTTCGAGTCTATGCTATGGCTTCATTAGTAGCTATTTCAATGACTATCGTATTCCTTTCACCGAATACAGATAAGGCTCAAGACAAGATCGTGCAAGATATTAAGTCAAATCAGAAAGTGATTGAAGCTGCAAAAAACAAGAAAATTAAAATTACGAAGCCAATAAAAAATAAAGTTAGTAAGGAAGATCTTGCTCCATATGAAGAATTAGCTAAAAAGTATGATGTGACAACTTATCAACTCTACCAAGCTAGTCAAACCCCTATCCTAGCTATTGGAGACTCAATTTTTACTAAGACTTATAATAATCTTTCAGAAGTATTTCCGAATATGGTTATGGATGCTACATTTGGGATTGCACCTGAAGATACTATCTCTCATATTCAGACTCTTGTTGAACAACATCCAGATGTTAAAACTGTCATTCTATCGATTGGAACAAATCAAGGAGGACAAGGTGTTCTAAACGAGTCCCAAGTATCGCAAATAATGAAAATTCTTGATGGGAAGAAAGTTTATTGGACAACGATCAATCTTCCAAGTTCGACTTACTGGTGGACGAATCAAGTGAATAAATTACTTGAAGACTCAGCAAAAAAATATAAAAACCTGACAATAGTACCATGGTATCAGCTATCAGCTCCCCACGATACAGAATGGTTTGAAGCAGATGGTTTCCATCCAAATGAAGTAGGTGCTATTCAGTATGGTAAGTTGTGGATTGATAATTTATTTAAGAACAAGACTCAGTAAAACTGAGAAAAGCTCATTCAAGCATATTTAATAGCTTGCTTGGTTTTGTGAGTATCTTTTTGATACTGGAAACCCTTTCTTTAACATCATAAAAACGCATAGTGGTAGATCTTTAAAGACCTTATTACTATGCGTTTTTCATAGAAAGAATTAGTTAGTTTTACTTAAAATAATATTTTATTTATATTTTCTTAATCCAGTTTCTATTCATCTGGCCGGTATTCCAGGATATCTCCTGGCTGGCAGTCGAGTTCTTTGCAGATGGCTTCAAGGGTGGTGAAGCGGATGGCTTTGGCCTTGCCGGTCTTGAGGATGGAAAGGTTGGCTGTGGTGATGCCGATTTTGTCAGCTAGCTCATTGGATTTCATCTTTCGCTTGGCCAGCATGACATCTAGATTGACGATAATCATAGCCCCCTCCTTAAATAGTTAGCTCATTTTCTTCTGCGATCGCTATCCCTCTCTCTAAAATCTTGCCAAGCGCCCAGACAATAGGGACAGAGAGGAGAAGTCCCGTGTTAAAGGTCAATTGGAAGGTGAAGGGAAGAAGATGAGCATTGCCACTAGTTTCGATTGAGCCAGACAGAAAGGACAAGACCAAGAGGATCTTCCAAGCTCGGTTACAAAGATCAATGTTGGAGTGAGAAAAGATCTTTTCTTGGTAGAGATTTTGGAGGAAGCTACGAATGGTGAGGAGAAGATAAATGTAAATAGCACTTGAGACTAGTGGGAAGAGCAGCTGCCAGAGAGGCTGCGGAGTTTTTGGGAAGAGCTGAATGCCATTGACATCAAAGGACAAGCGACCTGATTGAATGAGATCTTTGAAAAGGCCCATGCGGGAAAGCAGGTGGACAAGCAGTGCAAGGACTGTTGTAATCCCGCAGAAGTAAATGAAGGCAGTAAGAACGTCGATAACGTTCTTTAAGGTTTTAGAGTTTTTCATGGCAAACCTCCTTGGGTAATTTATTGTTCACTTATAGTATACCTGTTTTTTTAAAATAGTCAAGAAAAAATATCGAAAAACAATAAAAAAATAACGTAAAACAAAATATATTGTTTGAAAAACAATGAATTCTCCAAACATAAGAGAAAGATAGCTTACCAGCTAAAAAAACACTACATGGAGGGGAATTTTACTATACTTTGGATTTAGGGTATACTAGTGTATAGATCGAATTCCATGGAGGTAGAAAAATGAATCTTAAATGGAAGAAAAAATACTTGATACCGATTCTGGGGCTTGCCGGAGCAGCTGTTCTGATTGGAGGAGTTTATCTCTACTCTAGCTCCAACATCCAACCAGATCATCAAAAGGAGTTTAATCAAACCACTAAAAAACCGACCAAGCAAAAAGAAAAAGCGATCGATTTGAGTGGTGACTATGTTTCCAATGAGCGGGATACGGCTAAAATCGAAAAGAAGGACAAGTCTTGGAAGATTGACTACCAGACGGATGATGGGAAAGTCTCTGCGACCTTTAGCACGGATTGGAAGGTTGAAGGGGCCAATAAAATCTCGACAGGTAAGATGAAGAAATCAGATGGCAACACTGATTTCACAGTCACGGTTCGTGTCTTCAAATACAAGACGGACAAGAAACCCTTGATCACGGTGACCATGTCTGACAAAAATCCTGACCACGAGATGGTCTTTGCCAATCGGGAGGATTTTTTCAAATCGACGGATCCCAATGATGTTGTCCTTGATGGCAATCTCACGCCGTTTGAAGGGAGCTATTCCAATGACTCCTATGAAAAAGAAATCGCGGCTTCAGGCTTTAAGCTCTATGGTTTTACGCCAGATGAATATTACCAAAACAAGACCAGTGCCTTCCCGAGTATTGTAAATGGCGAGACAGGCTGGACTTTCTGGAGTGGGGGAACTCGGGCTAATTATCTTCTCAACAAAGACAAGGAACCGAAGAAGCGAAAGGGCTATTATGAAGTTTATTTCGTAGGGGCCAATGCGACGGCTATCCAAGGGCAAGAACAAACCTTGTACTTGATCCCTGCGGGTGTAACAGGCCCCGATGGAGTAGCGTCACAAGAACGTCGGATCTTCTTTGGTCAGGCGGCTTTCCGTGATTACCATCAAGAGTGGTGGAAAGCTTACCCACAACCGAAAAAAGAGAAAGACTTGGACATTGGAGCCATTAACGGTGGTGACTTCTCAAGCTTGGCCGGAACTTGGCGCAATGGCAAGGGAGCTGAGATCGTCATCCAAGCAGATGGAAAAGTCAAGGGTCAAGGAAGCCTTAAGGCTGTAGCAGACTCAGATAAGAAGAGCAAGATCCCTTATGTTGAGATGAAGATGGGTGAGACCGGTACAGCGATCGGACTCTTGAAAATTGGTTTCCAAAATCCAGATGGAGATCAGTCTGATACCAGCAAGGCACGTCTTGTCGTCACCCAATCAGCAGGCAACTATCCAGCCGATCAATATTTCTACCGTCAATAATAGACGATTGATAGTGAGTGGCAGGTCTGGAACATGGTACAAAAAAGAGAGTGGGACAGAAATCGGGCATTCGTTAGAATTCGATTTCGTCGTCCCACCTCTGCACAGTTGAGTAGGGCTGTAAAAGCTGATGAAATCAGCGTAGTAGAGCCCATTCTACCACTGCGTCTTGCTCGACAATCCAAAGACAATTGAGAGGCTAGGACTTTTGTCCCAGCCTCTTTTTTTCTGCAAGGAAAGGTCGTGGAGGCTAGTAAAAGGTTAGTCCCTAGCATTAAAAGGAAAAAAATGTGAAAAAAAAACTTGACAAAGCAAATGATTAGGAGTATTATTAACTAGTTAATTAACCGATTAATAAACTGGTTAACGAAATAATATAGAGGTGAAGAATGATGAGGAGAAAAATGAAGGTTTTGGGACTCTTGTTCCTCGGTTTCTTTCTGCTTACGGCTTGTGCTAGCCAAGGAAATGCAAGAAAGCCCCCTTCTAGAAAAGGCCTTAAAATTGTCACGAGTTTTTATCCCATCTATGCCCTGGTCAAAGAAATTTCTGGTGATCAAAATGACATCTGGATGGTTCAGTCAGGTGCAGGGATTCATGATTACGAGCCCTCAACCAAGGAAGTGGCTCAGATCTATGATGCGGATGTATTTGTCTATCATTCTCAGACCCTGGAATCATGGGCTGGTCGTTTAGATCCTAATCTACAAGGTTCCAAGTTACAGGTGATCGAAGGGAGTCAAGGAATGAACCTTGATAAGGTGGCTGGCTTAGAGGATGTCGAGGCTGGGCAAGGAAAAGAAGCCAAGCACCTGTATGACCCGCATACCTGGTTGGACCCTGCGAAAATTGCAGAAGAAGGAAAGATCATCGCTCAGCGCTTGGGAGAGATCGATCCAAAGAATAGGAAGCTTTATCAGGCCAATGCCCAAAAGCTTGAAAAGCGCTGTGAGGAACTAGTAGCCCGCTACCAGCCTGTCTTTGACAAGGCCAAGCAAAAGACTTTTGTGACCCAGCATACGGCCTTTTCTTATCTGGCCAAACGCTTTGGTCTCAAGCAATTAGGGATTGCAGGGATTTCTCCAGAGCAAGAACCAACCGCCCGGCAATTGGCAGAGATCCAGCAGTTTGTTAAAGATTATCAGGTGAAAACGATCTTCGTAGAGAAGCACACGTCGTCAAAGGTGGCAGATAGTATCGCCAAGGCAACAGGGGCGCGTGTCAAGGTCTTGGATCCACTGGAAGCTGATCCGCAAAACGATAAGGATCTATTAGCAAATTTGGAAGAAAATATGGCGAGTTTAGCCAAGGAATTAGAGGAGTAAATCAAGGATGAAGAAAAAGGGAACGATTGGAATTGTAGCAACTTTGGGAATAGGGCTATGTGCCTATGTACTCAGTCAGCAACCACAAGCTAAGGAAGAGAAAAAGAATCAGATTCAGTATCTACAGGCAGAAAAGAAAGCGTCATCGACTGCCTCTAGCAAAAAGGAAGACAGCATCGAAGCGGTCAATGCCAAGGAAAAGACTCAGGCGGAGCAGATTGTCATAAAAATTACGGATGACGGCTTTGTCACTTCTCATGGGGATCATTTTCATTACTATAGTGGTAAGGTCCCATTTGATGCCATCTTTAGTGAGGAGTTGATTTTGCGAGATCCAACCTATCAGCTCCAAGAAGCTGATATTGTCAGCAAGGTCAAGGATGGCTATATCATTAAACGCGCTGGGAAATACTATCTCTACTTAAAGGATGCTCAGCATACGGTCAATGTGCGCTCGATCGAAGAGATCGCTCAACAGCAAAAAGGAGGCGCTAAAGAAGAAGGGGAAACGGGATCGGTACAGGCTAGCTCCTCGCATAAAGGGGTTAAAACTCGAGATTTTCGTCAGCCAAGTCAAGCGATAAAAGAGGGGAAGACCCTTGAAACGCTGACTGCTAAAAAGCATTCAGGAGGAGGCTATCGTACGGACGATGGTTATGTTTTTAGCCCTGGAGATGTTATTTCAGATACAGGGGATGGCTTCATTGTGCCCCATGGCGGACATTACCATTATATTCCAAAGAGTGCCTTATCTGCTGGCGAGTTAGCAGCAGCCCTCTCTGTCCTAAGCGGTCAAAGTGGCCACCAGGCTGGAATCTCACGCCTAGCTGGAGCAAGCACAGAACAAGGGCAAGGAACTCCAGATCAAGCCTCTCCAAGCCTTGGGAAGCAAGCGAGCAACCAGCCGTCACCAAGTCCAACCAATTCCCATGTGACACCAACGACTTCTACACCGTCCACATCCAAACCGAGTCCAACTCTCAGCAATCTGATGGAAGAATTGCAGAAAACCCCTCTGTCTTCTCGGCATGTGGAATCTGATGGTTCTGTCTTTGATCCAAGTAAGATTACCAAGTGGACTGATCAAGGAATTGTCTACCCTCACGGGGATCATTTCCACTTTATCCCTTACAGCTCCCTATCTCCTTTAGAACGTGAGCTGGCGCGGCAATTCCAACTGCTTCGGGCCCAAGGTGCTACCACACCTGCTGAAATAAGTCCAAGCCGGCCTTCAAGTCCAAGTACAAAACCGATTGACCATGAGCACGAGCATGAACATGGAGATAGTCACGAGCATGAACATGGGGACAGTCATGATCACGAGCACGAAGAGGAGCACGATCATGGTTTCCATGCAGATATGGTCATCAGTAAGGACGAGGACGGTTACATGGTCGCTCATGGCAACCACGCTCATTATTTCTATAAAAAGGACCTTTCTCCTCAAGAGATTGCAGCAGCAGAGGCAACTCTGGCAGGTAAGAAAGAAGAGGATAAGGGGCAGCCACTGACAGATGATGTCGCCAGCTATTCTCGTGATGCCTCAGATGAGGAAAAGATCCAGTACATCAGCAAGACCTACGGCGTCCCTCGTGAGGCCATTAAGATTTCCAATGGTTTCTTTGTCTTTAACAATCCAGACCAAGAATACGATCCGACCCACATCCACCCTTATGCCGTTCGGAAGGAACATGTTCGGATTCCGCTTGAAACTGGCAATCCTGAACTAGACTTTATCAATGAACTCTATGCAACAGCGCTTCGCTCGGGGATTTCTCCTTATAGCCTCCAGATTGAAAATGGCCAGTTTGTCATCCCACATGGCGATCACAACCACTACATCAAGGTGCGATCAGCGGGACTAACAGACTACTTAGCCCACCGTCTTCCAACCATCCAATCTCCTTACAAAAAAGGAGACTTGGACAAGAAAGTCGTAGAAGATAGGGTCAACCAACTTTTAGCAGAAAGCCGGACTCTTTACGCTTCTGATCCATTGCAACAACGACGGATTGAGCTCATCTTGGGCCACTTCTTGGAAAATGTCAAGAGCTTCCCAAGTAACTCAACAGAAGGCTACCTAGCCAGTCTTAAGCAGGTTGACCAGCAATACATCCATGCGACTCAAGCGATCAAGCCAAAAGAAGAGACAGCCCTCGATCATCGATACCAGGAATTGCTGGAACAAGTGCGCTTGCTAGACACAGAAGCCTTCCAACTGAAGAAGGAAGGATTGGTCTCACAACTGCAAGAAGCCTATGCTGCCAAGGACAGCAAGCGTTTAGAGCAGGAAGGGAAGCTATTAGAAGCTGTTCAGGAGATGCAAGATCGGACGGGTGTGACCTCGGTCGACTATCTCAAGTACTTCTACCAAAGCTTGAGCGACGAGCGCTTGACACCAGAACTGCGCACCAAGGCGGCAGATCTAGCTTTGAAACTCTATCGAGCCCAAGCCTTTGAAGAAGCCTGGGATGCTAAGGCTCACTTTATGGAACTCTACCAAACCAAGCAGGCAATTGACCAGCTCTTCTCTCAAGAAAAAGGCCAAACCTATCCTATTGAAAAAACAGTTTTGGATCAAAAAGGAAGTCAAGCCCCATCTTATAACTTAGCGGTTTACGATTTCCTCAAGGGCTTGTATGGAGAGTTGGACAAGGCGACAGAAGCCCGTCAACGAACCAGCATCCTGACAGCCCTCTCGGAGCAAATCCAGTCGCTCTTGCCACAAGTCGAAGACCAGGCCAAACGAACTGCCTTTGAAGCAAGTTTGGCTCAGCTGGGAAATGAGACGGATCCAGACAAGGCGATTGCAAGTGGACAAGCTCTGTTACGCGAAATTAGTGACACCATTGAAAAGCAAAAACAAAAGCAAACGGAAGAGCCTCAAATTGGGGATGTCGCCCTTTATCAACAGCTCTATAACCAATTGATGGCGCTTCACCAACAATTGCAGGACAAGGGGGCTAGTGATGCTGTATTTGATCGCTTAGAAGCTCTCTTTGACCAATTGGCTAATCCAAAGAGTGACAAGGCAGCATTACTACATGCTATCCAAGCCTTTCAGGCAGAGTTAGCAGCAATGCCATCTGCAACCGAAGTGACCAAACCAGCTACCACAACTGAAACGCCTGTCACTGCAGAGACTCCAGTGGAAACAAAAGCAGCCGCTTCAGAAGGAAACAAGCCTGCCACAACTGAGACAGAAACAGAGCCTGCAAGACCAACTTCCATAGAAGAAGGCACGCCAGATGCTCCATCTTCTCAGGACCAATAGAAAATAGAAAAGCATCTGAAAACTTTCAGATGCTTTTTGAGTTCTAGTGAATAGAAGAGGAGGTCCCTTTTTTCAGTTGTTGAGTTTCATTCCTTGTGCTCTAGGAGCAGTGGTGAGGCGGTCTCGACTGCTTTTTTTCGCTTGAAAAATGCAGTCATTTGAACCAGGATGCGAGGCACCGTCTGCCATTTTTTCCAGGCTTTGACACGGGTATCGAGGAGTTGCTTGGCTAGACGTTCTAGCATTTCCCTTTCTGTAGGATCTAGGTCTTGAGCATTTTGAAAGATCTCTTTGATCTTGGAGAAATTTTTCAAGTTCCTCAAATCATTAATCGAAGTGATACCTGCGTCCAGAAAAATGCCAAAAAAGGTATTAAAGAACTTCTTGCGCTCATCCGCAGATGTTTCGCGAACCCACTGCTTCAGGGTCTCGTCGGTTTGCTGGCTATCGGGACTGGTTTGATCCAGGGTCACAAATGTATCCTTCTCAATCATCCAAGTAAAAGCATCGTGCTGGGCAAAGCCACCAAAGGCGCGACTTTTGACAATAATCGTTGGTTCTGGAACCTCCAACATCATCCCAACGATGGATCCTTGAGGGACAAAGCGACGAATGTTTGGGGACGTGCGCTGGTAGCCTTCGGTCTCGATAATGGCCTGGTTGAGGCCAGGAGCATCGAAGCTGTAGATAGTGTCGACCCGCTCAAACAAAGAATCCGGCAGGTAAGTGCAGGCATAGGTTGCGAGATTACCTCCTTTGGAGTGGCCGGCTACTAAGAAGCGCCCTTTCGGAAATTCCTTCATGACGTTTTGCAGGTAGCTGGCTGCGCGTCTCTGGGCTGGGATATGGTCCATATAGGTCATGTGGAAGTCTTCCTTCCAGCCGATCAAGGTGTCATCCGTCCCTCGAAACACGACTAAATAGACATCCATGGTAAGACGATAGGTCATGGCCGCAAACTGTTTTTGCACATCAGGATCGTACTCGTCGACATAGTTGAGGAGTTTGATGTTCTTAAAGCGCATAGAAGTAGCGAGCTCATCAACTAATTGCAGGTGCTGGTTGCTTACGATGAAATTGGTGGTCCGATCGATAAGTTCCATCGCATCAGACAGACGCATTTGGATCCCTGTTGTATCTCCTTGAGGCACAATATGTCCAAAAGGCAGATAGGTCAGCTCTGTCAATGCGAGGACATCCAGTTCCTTGAAGGGACGGTCATAGATGGAATCGTGGGTCACTTCTTTTAGGTAATCAAAAATCGTCGACATCGGTGCCTCCTGTGTGGTATTTCTATCAGTATAGCACAAAAATGGGGGTAGAAAAAGGGCCCCCTGATAAGAAGTCTGCGCTTGATCTTTTTCTCCGCTGCTTAATCTGTTATAATAGGAAGGAGAAAAAAGAAGGAAAGAAAGCCATGCATAAAATTCTTTTAGTGGAAGATGATGAAATTATTCGTCAACAGGTCAAACAATTATTGGAACAATGGGGCTATGAAGTGGTCGCAGTAGAGGATTTTATGGATGTCCTCGGGATCTTTGTCGAAACCGACCCCCACTTGATTCTCATGGATATTGGCTTGCCTCTCTACAATGGGTACCACTGGTGCCAGGAGATTCGCAAGGTTTCAAAGGTTCCGATCATGTTTCTTTCTTCCCGGGATCAAGCCATGGATATTGTCATGGCCATCAATATGGGGGGGGACGACTTTGTCACCAAGCCTTTTGACCAAAATGTGCTCCTTGCCAAGGTCCAAGGACTCTTGCGCCGCTCTTACGAATTTGGGACCGATCAAAATCTGCTGGAGCACCGTGGTGCCATCCTCAATCTCAAGTCTACGGACTTGGTCTATGAAGGGGAAGTCATCAAGTTGACCAAGAATGAATTTCAGATCCTGCGCGTCCTCTTTGAGCATGCGGGCAGTATCGTGGCGCGGGATGATATGATGAAAGAGCTCTGGAATAGCGACTTCTTTATTGATGACAATACCTTGTCTGTCAATGTGGCCCGCCTTCGCAAGAAATTAGAAGAGGCTGGCTTGTCAAATTTCATCGAAACCAAGAAAGGCATCGGTTATGGGTTGGCCCATGAATAAATATGGAAAGATCTTCTGGCAGTATGTGGTATCCCGCAGGCGCCTGCTCTATCTATTGCTCATCTTTTTGATCGTTGATTTGGTCTTTGCCTATCTTTTTCCAGAAACGGGGACGGTTTTCCTCTATGCGACCCTGGTGCTAGGATTTTTTACCCTCTGTATCTTGATCTGGGATTTCGCTATGACTTTTCAGGAGTACCGCAAAGCCTTGCTGTATGAGGAAATAGATGTTGCCTCACCACTGGAACACCTCCTTTATGAAAAATACACGGAAGAACAGCAGTCGCGCCTGGAGCAAGGCAAAGTAGCCCAGGCCAAGTTCAATGACCTGATGGATTACTACACCCTCTGGGTTCACCAGATTAAGACGCCCATTGCAGCTAGCCAGCTCTTGGTCCAAGATGTCGAGACACCTATTATCAAGCAGCAGATGGAGCAGGAACTTTTCAAAATTGATTCTTATGCCAATCTGGTTCTGCAGTACCTGCGATTGGAGAGTTTTCATGACGATCTGGTCTTAAAGCGCGTGTCGGTAGAAGACTTGGTCAAAGAAGTGGTCCGCAAATATGCCCTCTTTTTTATCCAAAAGAACTTGACAGTGAACCTGCATGATTTGGATGTCGCCGTCATTACCGATCGCAAGTGGCTCTTGGTCATCATCGAGCAGCTCTTGTCCAATAGCCTCAAATACACCAGCACAGGTGGCATTGAGATCTATTTCAAGGACCAGACCCTCTATATAAAAGACAGCGGGATTGGGATCAAAAATAGCGATGTCCTCCGTGTCTTTGAGCGGGGCTTCTCCGGCTACAATGGCCACATGACCCAGCAATCGTCAGGTCTGGGCCTCTATCTGTCTAAGAAAATAGCAGAGCAATTGGGCCACAAGATTAGCCTCCACTCAGAGGTTGGCAAAGGCACAACCGTCGCCATTCGCTTTGAAGAGAAGAAGTTGGTTATGGATTAGTTTTTTTCCATCTTACAAAAATGTAAGAAATAAACGGCAAAATGAAAGGTTAGGTTATGGTAGCCGCCTTTTATTTTTTGTACAATAGTCTCATCAAATGAAGGAGGTCAAGAAAATGAAACTCTTGAAATGGATGAAAGAACTCAAAAAGACTGAGAAACCCTGTAACCAAGCCGATTTGGAAAAGGTGGAATTTGGTCGCCAAGTCCTACACCAAACCCAGGAATTTTTCTTGATCTACTAGTAAAAGGAGAAAAGTATGTCATTACTAGACGTTCAACACATCAAAAAAATCTACAAAACCCGCTTTCAAGGGACGCAAGTTGAAGCCCTAAAGGACATTCATTTTACCGTTGAAAAGGGCGAATACGTTGCCATCATGGGGGAATCAGGGTCTGGGAAATCGACCCTCCTCAATATCCTAGCCATGCTGGATCAGCCGACCGAAGGACGGGTCTACCTCAATGGTACCGATACTTCAACCATCAAGAACAAGGATGCATCGAGCTTCCGTCGGGAAAAACTAGGATTTGTCTTTCAAGACTTTAATCTGCTGGATACCTTGTCCGTCAAGGACAATATCCTTCTCCCTCTCGTCCTTTCTCGCAGACCCGTCAAGGAAATGATGACTAAGGTGGATAGCGTCAGTCGGGAGTTGGGCATTCACCAACTTCTAGAGAAATATCCTTACGAAATTTCTGGTGGGCAAAAACAACGGGTGGCTGTTGCACGGGCCATTATCACTTCACCTGAAATTCTCCTTGCTGATGAGCCAACAGGGGCGCTGGATTCCAAGTCTTCGGCTGCTTTGCTCGATGTCTTTGAAGATATCAATAGCATGGGCCAAACCATCCTCATGGTGACTCACTCAACCGCAGCAGCAGCTCGGGCCAAGCGCGTGCTCTTTATCAAAGATGGAATTCTCTACAACCAGATCTTCCGCGGGGAAAAAACAGAGCGTCAGATGTTCCAAGAAATCTCGGATACCTTGACGGTCATGGCAAGTGAGGTGGAATAGATGTTACGATTAACCACTAAATTAGCTTGTTCTAATCTCATCAAGAACCGCAAGCTCTATTATCCCTTTGCGATCGCGGTCATTCTCGCAGTGACCATCGCCTATCTCTTTGACTCCCTGACCTTTAATCCCCACATTCACGAGCTTCGAGGGGGCGATTCCATGATCTTTACCCTCGTCTTGGGACTGTTCGTGGTCAATGCTGCGGGAGCCATCATCGTGCTCTATGCCAATAGCTTTGTCATGAAAAACCGCTCCAAAGAGCTGGGTATCTACAGCATGCTAGGTCTTGAGAAACGCCATCTCATCAGCATGATTTTCAAAGAACTCTTGCTTTTTGGATTTCTAACCATCTCAGCCGGTGTCTTGATCGGAGCTCTCTTTGACAAGTTGATCTTTGCCTTTCTCTTGAAACTGATGAAGATGAAGGTTCAGCTAGTATCCACCTTCCAACCTGGGATTGTGGTCTTGGTCTTTGTCACCTTTGGTCTCATCTTTGGACTCCTAGTTTTCCTCAACGTTTGGCGGATTCTCCGTTTGAATGCCCTGCAATTGACGCGTGAGAAAGCTAGTGGAGAAAAGAAAGCTCGATTCTTGTGGCCCCAAACCATCCTGGGCTTAGCCTCTCTTGGTTTTGGCTACTACCTAGCTTTGTCTGTCAAAGACCCCATCATTGCGCTTGTGACCTTCTTTCTAGCCGTTATCTTGGTTATGATCGGGACCTACTTACTCTTTAATGCTGGGATCACCGTCTTCTTGCACCTGCTTAAGAAAAAGAAGAACTATTATTACCAACCCAACAACATGATCTCGGTCTCTAACCTCATCTATCGTATGAAGAAAAATGCGGTGGGCCTTGCGACCATTGCCATCCTCTCGACCATGGTGCTGGTGACGATCTCTGCTGCCACCAACATCTATGTCGGTGGCGAAATGTTCAAGAAAATCATCGCTCCTCATGATTTCTCTGTTCAAGGGAAAGGGGTAGATCTGGAGCAAATCAATCAGAAATTTGATGAATTTGCTTCTGAGCATCATCTTGAGATCAAGAATCGCGACCTGATGACCTATGCCAACTTTGGGGTCAAATCACAAAAGGGTACAGACTTCACCGTCTATCCAGCTGATGAACGCGGCGTCACTCCTAAAACTGTCTTTATGGTCTTTGATGCAGCTAGCTATGAGCAAATGACCGGAGAAAAGGTCGATCTGACCGGCAACCAAGTCATCCTCTTTGCTCATAACAAGGCTCTGACAGGTCAAAAGCAGTTCACTATCAATGGGCAAGACTTCCAAGTCAAGGAAGAAGTGAGCAAAGATTTTATCACCGATCATGTTCCAAATCAGTTTAATATGCTGACGGAGGATTTCAATTACCTGATCGTGCCAGACCTCTCAGCCTTTGTCGCCCAGTTTCCAAATCTTGCCATCTATACCAATATCTACGGTGGCATCAATGTCAATGTCGGTGAAGAGCAGCAACTCAAGCTAGCAGCCAGCTATGACAAGCTAATCGATGAATTGAGCAGCCAACAGGGCCAAGGAACATATATCTATGGAGGTAACCGTGCCAATGATGTTGCAGAGATCAATAGCCTCTTTGGTGGCATCTTCTTTATCGGTATTTTCTTGTCATTGATCTTTATGGTCGGAACCGTCATCGTCATCTACTACAAGCAAATCTCAGAAGGCTATGAAGACCGTGACCGCTTCGTCATCCTCCAACAGGTGGGGCTCGATGAAAACGAGGTCAAACGGACCATCAACCGTCAAGTGCGGACCGTCTTCTTCCTCCCTCTTATCTTTGCCTTTGTCCACCTGGCCTTTGCCTACCATATGATCCGCCTGATCCTTAAAGTGCTCGGTGTCATCAATAGTAGCCAAGTCCTCATCGTGACCCTCAGCGTCTGTGCTGTCTTTCTCATCACCTACCTAATCGTCTTTTGGATCACCTCTCGGAGCTATCGTAAGATTGTGCAGATTTAAGAAAAGAAACTCAAATTAAATTAGAAACTTTCCTTAGGTGAGTACGGACGTCAGCGAACTTCGAAGAAGTTCCATGACTAATTATTGAGCCTAAGGTCTCAATAATTCCGAGTGCCTGAAACATAATTATTTCAGGCACTTTTCTCACAGCGGAAAGTTTCAATATACTCTAATAATAATCAGATATTATTTGGATATTTTTGCACAATAATCCAGCATAGGTTATTCAAAGAAAAGAATTGTCAATTTTTTTAGCTTGCTCATAGCGGGCTTTTTTGTACGAAAACCGACTGCGATTGTTTTTGTTTTTCAAAGGGATACACAAAAAAGACTGAACCCGTAGAGTTCAGTCTTTGTTCACTTTCTATTAAAGTGATGTAAGGAAAGTCAATCCCCCTAGGATGACACCTGCCGAATTCGGAATGATCAAAATCCAGTCTTTTTTAGGTTCCTTTGTCCAACCATAAATGACCCAGATCAAGCAAGAAATAGCAGCTGACAAGGGTTGGAAAGGTTGGGCCTTATTTCCCTGTAAATTAGCAATAATTTGTGGGATGTAGGCAATGAAAACGATAATCCCAATAAAGGCACCGATCGAGCCAACGATTTGGTTGATTTTTTGTTTATTCATAAAATTTTACCTCTGTGTATCAAAATAGCATAAGTAGGAAGAAAATGCAATTAATTTGCATGCTATGCAAGATGAAAATGATTACATTCGCACAAAATTAGACAATGTGTCAAAAAAATAGCAACTAGAGAGAAGACTCTCTCGAAAAGAAATCCATCTTCCTGCAAAATCACAAGATTGTGACACTTTACAGTTCGGTAACATTTGAAAAAAAGACTTGAATTTGTAAAGGACAAAAGGTAGAATAGTGCATACTTTAAAAAAAGAAAAGGAAATGGTAGTTTCAAAATGAATGAAAAACAAATGAAAATTCTTGGTTGGGTTGCGACCTTTATGTCTGTTATGATGTATGTGTCTTACTTCCCACAAATCATGGATAACCTCGCGGGTCACAAAGGAAACTTTATTCAACCTTTAGTGGCAGCCATCAACTGTAGTCTTTGGGTTTACTACGGACTCTTCAAAAAAGAACGCGATATCCCACTTGCTGCAGCTAATGCACCAGGGATCATCTTTGGTTTGATCACAGCTATCACAGCCTTGTAATCAATGAAAGAGAGAGTGGGATAGAAATCGGTAATTCGTTAGAATTCGATTTCGTCGTCCCACCTCCGCACAGTTGAGTAGGGCTGTAAAAGCTGATGAAATCAGCGTAGTAGAGCCCACTCAACCACTGCGTCTTGCTCGACAATCCAAAGAAAATTGAGAGGCCAGGACTTTTGTCCCAGCCTTTTTTTGATGGAATGACTCCTTTCCATGGTATAATGAGAGGACTATGGATAGAGAAGATCAAAAGGAGACACGAGTGGATCAAAAACATCACTGCCAAGTCCTATGGGCGAAAAATAAGTACCTGGTGCTGAGTCGTTCCAGCAACATTTACAAGGAAATCCGGGAATACCTCAAGCAAGACCAAGTGGAGGTCAGCCACGTCGAGGACCTGATCCAGCAAGCACTGGCCTTGCCAGAAAATCGTGGCCAGGTCTCCAATGCCTTCCAGCATATCTGGGGTTATTTCAAAAAGCAGGCGACTGCAGAGGAAAAGGCGGACTTTATGTTGCTACTTGAGAAGTACCAGCATGGGCAAGCTAGCCAAGAGGATCTGATCAAGGGAATCCAGACTCTCCTTGAGCGCTATCCTAATCGCTACTTACAAGACTCGACACTACTAGGAGGTCAATAGATGAGACTGTGGCACCAAGACTTGATCCCCAAACTCCCACGCCCCCAGCTCCTGGGCCAACACCGGGAATGCTGCGCCCTAAGGGGTAATGGCTGGGGCAAGAAGCACGCGACGGTCAACTATGTCTTTGACTACTCGCCCTATCGCCTCTATGCCTATCACTGCCTGATCATGGAGGAGATGACCGATCGTGGCTACAAGGTCAGCCCAGAGTGGTGGGAGTCGACCTATCGAGGCAAGACCTGCCCAGCCTATCTAGAACTGGAAGAGGAAGCCTTGAGCACCCCTATCTATCCCGAGCACCAGGATAGTTACCTCCAAGAATGCTTAGATAACCTAGCAGAAAAAGGGATTCAACTAGACTAGTAAAAAACGAACCAGACCAGGTTCGTTTTTTTGCGCCAAATCTCAACAAAATGCTTTGAAAACGTTAATTTACTTCCCAAACATGCTATAATAATAGGAGATTATGCACAGGAAAAGGATAGACGGATGAAGGCAGTAGCAACTCCAGAACTTGAGATTGAAAGACAGTTGATCCAGCAGTTGACATCGGGAGAGAGTCAGTGGACTTATCGCGAGGATCTCAAGAACGAAGACCAGTTATGGGACAATTTCTTTGACAAGCTCGCACAAAATAATGTCGCCTTGCTGGCAGACCATCCTTTGACCAACCAAGAAAAGCGCCAGATCAAGAACCAGCTCAACTTTGTCAGCTACTATGAAGCGGCTAAGTGGCTAGCAGGTGAAAATGGCATCGCCAAGGTAGAAGTCCAGCGAGAAGATGCTAGTCTGGGGACTATCCGTCTGGCGGTCATCTGGCGGGACAATATCGCAGCTGGGAAGTCAAGCTATGAAGTGGTCAACCAAGTCGAACGCGACAAGGCCTATCCACTAGACCAGGATCGACGGCTAGATACGACCCTTCTGATCAATGGCCTGCCTCTCATTCATATCGAACTCAAAAGTCCACGAGTGGCCTTTCTAGATGCCTTTCATCAGATCAAAAAATACGACCGTGAAGGCAAGTTCCGGGGAATTTACTCCAGCTTGCAGATGTTTGTCGTGACCAATAAAGTCGACACACGCTATATCGCTGCAGCCCGTGAAAGCAAGCTAAACAAGCAATTCCTGACCAAGTGGGTGGACAAGGACAACCAACCCATGATCGATCTCAATAGCTTTGCTCATGAGGTTCTCTCCATCCCCCGGGCCCACCAGATGGTCATGCAGTACTCGGTCATCGACGATAGTAAGAAGGCTCTCATTCTCCTGCGTCCTTACCAGATCCATGCCATCGAGGCCGTGCAGGAAGCCTCTCGCCGTCAAGAGTCGGGCTATATCTGGCATACGACCGGTTCAGGTAAGACCCTGACCTCTTACAAGGTAGCACGCAATCTCTTGCAGATCCCAGCCATCCAAAAGACCATCTTTGTCGTCGACCGCAGAGACCTGGACCAGCAGACGACTTCGTCCTTCCTCTCTTATGCGGCCAATGATGTCATCGACATCGACGAGACGGACAATACCCATGAGCTGGTCAAGCGCCTTGGGGGTAATGACAAGCGCGTGGTGGTCACGACCATCCAGAAAATCACAACCATGATGCGTAAGTTCGAAGAAGGGAAGTACCAGCGGGATGCTGGGAAGATCAAGGACCTGCGTGTGGCCTTTGTCGTGGATGAGTGCCATCGGGCGGTTACGCCACAGACGCAAAAGGAGATCAAGGCCTACTTCAAGAACTCTCTCTGGTACGGCTTTACAGGGACTCCGATCTTTAAGGAAAACAAACGCAAACAAGTGGGAGACCTGGCTCAGACCACCCACCAACAGTATGGCGACCGCCTGCATGAATACACCGTCAAGGAAGCCATCCATGATGGAGCAGTTCTGGGCTTTAAGGTAGACTACCGCAATACCATCATCTCTGATCTCCTAGAAGAAGAGATCCCAGACCAGGCCTATGAGGACAAGGAGCACATGCTAGAGGTCCTTGATGCCATCGTCAATAAGAGCCAGCAACAGCTCAATATCCCTAAAGGGGTCGGAAAGAGCTATGAGGCTATTTTGACAGTCAAGTCCATCCCACGAGCACAGGCTTATTATAATCTGCTCAAGAGCATTCTCGCTGGCAAGGAGCGGGTCAAAGTTTCCGAACGGGTCAAACAATACCTACCAGATTTTCCAAAATTCACCATCACCTACTCAGTATCTGAAAATGAGGAAGAGTCCATCGGCTACCAAGACCACATGAAGCAGGTCATGGAGGACTACAACCAAGAGTTTGGCACGCATTTTAGCCTAGCGGATCTGCGGGGCTTTAATAGCGATGTCAACAATCGCCTGGCTAGAAAGCAGGACAAGTACCTCTACCGCAATGAGCAGTTGGACCTAGTCATCGTGGTCGACCGTCTTTTGACGGGCTTTGATGCACCTTGTCTTTCTACCCTCTTTATTGATCGCAAGCCCATGCGTCCACAGGACTTGATACAGGCCTTTAGCCGGACCAATCGGATATTTGATGACAAGAAGCACTTCGGGCATATCATCACCTTTCAGCGCCCTCAAGCCTTTAAGGAAGCCGTCGACAATGCCCTCAAGCTCTACTCTAATGGGGGAGAAAATGAGGTCCTAGCACCAAGCTGGGAAGAAGAGAAGCGCAACTTCTTAAAAGCCTGGGCGGAGTTTAAAGGTCAAGTCACAGACTTCGAAGAAGAGGGAGTCGCTCTTGAGCAGGCACCAACGGCCCAGCTCCGCAAGGTCGCCAAAGCCTATCAGGTCTTTGACAAATATCAAGCCTCGATTCGCGTCTACTCGGAGTATGATAAAGAGGAGATTTATCAAGAAACAGGCCTCAGCGACAGCCAGCTCGAAGTCTATCTGGGCCTCTATCAAAATATCCTGGCGGAGATCAAGAGCAGGGGTCCAGAAGTGGACGGCCAAGATGAGCTGGACATCCACTATGAACTAGAGTCTGTCCAAGTCGATGAGATCAATTATGCTTATATCCTGATGCTGATCCAGAGTATGATCCAGCAGGAGGAAAATGACCAGCAAGCCCTCAGTGACAAGGATATCGCAGCCGTGAATAGCTATATCGAGAGCCTGAACCGGACCAATCCAAGCCTAGCCGAGATCATCCAAAACCTTTGGACCCAAGTCCAAGAAGAGCCCGAACGCTACCGAGGACAATCTATCACCGGAGTCTTGGACCAGATGATCGAATCCATCATCGATAGCCATATCGCAAGCTTCGCCAAACGCTGGTATATCGGAGCTGACGAACTGCGCTACTATATCCAACACTACCGTAAAGGTGCCAAAAAACAAGCCGGCGAAAGCCAGCTGACCAAGAGCCAACGCTACAAAGACTATAAAGCAGAAGTAGCAGATGCCCTCAACCCACTCAGCTACAAAAAACAAATCAAAGAAGCCTATACCCAACTGATCGAAGAGGTGATTGAACCACTGAGAGTGGGGAGGTAGGATATGAAGAAAGTATCAATATAAAATTCAAAATCTCCCCTAGAATGACTGTTCTAGGGGAGATTTTGGGTTTTGCATTAAGAAATTAAATACACTACATATAGATTATGATAGGAATATGAACTTGACAAGGCAATAATCAACTATATATTGTGTTTGGAAAATTTATTCTCGATAAATACCACAAGATATTGATTTTTTATTTTTGTATGCTATAATTTTAAATGTAGAAAAAAAGACGTCAGTTGCCGCTGACGACTTGATAGGATTAGGATTTTCGCTAGTTCAGGAAAGTACTATTCAAAAATTCCACATCTAGTGTATCATTTATTTGATAGATTGTAAATCTAAGTGAAAAATCCTAACCTACATTCTACAAATTTTATTGAAAGTAGGTGATCGGTATACGATTATCAAAATATTTAAATAGAGAACAAATCCAAAAAGGTTTAGACTTTTTAGATGTCGATACAAATGAAGATGTTATGTTATTTGTAGATCCTTTGTTATTGCCAGAAAAATTTCAAATAATTGTGGATGATTTTATTAAGCAGTCTTATGATATTTATTGTGAAGGGAACAAGAAAGATTCGTTTACTCTGTTTTCACATTCGAAAGAATGTAATGCAACGCATTTAGGATATTCTTCAAATAACTCAAAAGGGAAAGGTGTCTCTATGCAGATGCTTGACCAATTTTTTAGTTTTGTAAAATCATCTGTTTTACCTGTCCAAGAAAAAGCATTAACTTCAGTAGCTATGCCTTTGTTTACTAAGAGATTTTCTGAAGACAGAATGTCAGATTTGATTGTCAGTTTGTTGAAAAAAGAGCTTATTATTTTTTCGTTAAAACAAGCTAAAATACATGGACTTCAGATTAGTAGTGATACAAAAACTTTTGAATATTGGGATCATAAGAATCATGAATGGGCAAAGTTTGAGAGTCCTTATGTGTTGGATCCAGAGGAAAATAAAAAAGACAGATTATTGATTCTGGTTCCAAAAACAATAGTTAGTAAGAGATATATTATATCTCCAGCAAAATATGTTTCTAATATCTTTAGTCGATTACAGCTATTACCGATGTATCAGGATGCAAAAGGAAAACCATACTCTAAAAAAACTCTGAGAGAACTTAAAATCAATAAACCGTACAATGAAGATAAGCAGAAGAATTATATTCTAGATTCAACAACTTCTTCTCCAGGGTATTTTATAGATTACATGGAGCATTCAGAAAAATATAGAGACAATAAATCAATGCTTGATGATGAGTTGATTAGTCTTTTATAACTTCATAAATAATTGAATAGTGCTAATTAGAGAAGAAGTATTTTCTTCTCTTTTTAATTTGTTATTAACACATTTATTATTTTGATTCGTGATATAATAAAAAAAGAAAAGAGAAATAGAGTGAGTAAGGAAAAGAGTTTGAAAACTATAATACCGAAAATAAGAGTTAAAAACTTCTTAGAAGCATGGACTAGAAAAAAATTACAGAGTCTTGCTCCGTTACGTGGAGGATTTGCTTTTAAAAGTGAAAAATTTCAAAATGTTGGAATTCCAATTGTTAGAATCTCAAATATTGGATTTGATGGGACTGTTGGAGGTGAATTTGAATATTATTCAAAGTTAAACCCAGATGAGAAATTCGTACTTAAAGGACGTTCACTTTTATTAGCTATGTCAGGTGCAACAACAGGGAAAATAGCTATGTTAGATTCTGAGGAAGAATATTATCAAAATCAACGTGTAGGTTATTTCCAGAATAATGGGGCGGTAGACTATGATTTTCTCTCCTCTGTTCTGCAGACGAAAGCATTTACTAACCAACTAAATGCTGTATTAGTAGCAGGTGCACAACCAAATATATCTTCCAAAGAAATTGATTCCTTTGAATTTTGTATTCCGGAATCAATAGAAGAACAATCCGCCATAGGTACTCTTTTCCGCACTCTAGACGATCTTCTGGGTAGCTACAAGGACAATCTCGCCAACTACCAATCTCTCAAGGCAACCATGCTTTTCAAGTTGTTTCCCAAAGCTGGACAGACAGTTCCTGAGATACGTTTGGATGGATTTGAAGGTGAGTGGAAAAAAGTGAAGCTGAAAGATGTAACTGAGAGCATCGAATACGGATTAAATGCCTCAGCTAAGGAATTTGATGGAGAAAATAAATATATTCGTATAACTGATATTGATGATGTTTCTCGTAAATTTAAAGAAAATAGTCTAACATCTCCAGATATTAACGTAAGTGAATGCGACAACTATCTATTGTGCGAGAAAGATATATTATTTGCTCGTACTGGTGCAAGTGTTGGGAAAACGTATCTTTATGACATAAAAGATGGCAAAGTTTATTTTGCCGGTTTCTTGATTCGTGCTCGAATAAAAGAAAAATTTGATTCAAAATTTATTTTTCAAAATACATTGACTGATAGATTCACACAGTATGTAAAAGTAACTTCTCAAAGATCGGGGCAACCAGGAGTTAATGGTAAGGAATATGGGGAATATGAGTTGGATATACCAAAATGCGAAGAACAACAAGCCATCGGTGCCTATTTCTCTAACCTTGATAACCTAATCTCTGCTCATCAAGAAAAAATTTCACAGCTTGAAACACTCAAAAAGAAACTCTTGCAAGACATGTTTATCTAACCTTCAAAATCCCTTATCAATATCCATAAGCACAGCCTTTTTCGAATAGTATAAGTGAGTCCCTTTGAAACTTTCAAAGGGTGCGCCTTAGTACTTAATAACTTAAAAGTATTTACTTTTAATAACTTTAGAGTTATAATAAATTCGAAAAGGGGTTGCTTTGTGCACGCTATTTATTTTTATAAGGACAAACAGGGGAATCAACCGGTCCTCGACTACATGAGGAAGCTGGCTCGTCGCGATAACAAGGACAGCCGGATCAAACTCAACAAGCTCAATGACTACATCGAACTTTTGAGCCAGCATGGAACACGTGCTGGCCAACCCTACATCAAGCATCTGGATGCGGAGATCTGGGAGTTGAGACCCTTGCGGGATCGGATTTTATTCGTGGCTTGGCTAGATGGGAGCTTTGTCTTACTGCATCATTTTGTCAAAAAGACGCAAAAGACACCCAGACGAGAGATCGAGAAAGCCAAGCGGGAGTTGCAAGATTTGAAGGAAAGAGGGCTAAGAGATGAAGAATAGTGCTATCGGCAGTAATTGGAAAGATGTGAGGGCAGAGCTCTTCACCAAGGAAGAAATCCTGGAAAGTGATCTACGGGTCGCCATTATGACAGAGCTGATCGAGGCTCGGCATGAAAAGGGCATTAGCCAAAAGAAACTAGAAGAACTCAGTGGGGTCAGCCAACCGGTCATCGCTCGGATGGAGACGGGAAAGACCAGTCCTCAATTGGACACAGTTTTAAAAGTTTTAGCCAGTCTAGGCAAGACCCTCGCTGTCGTCCCACTGGAACAAGAAAAGGTCTAAAAGAAATCAGAAAGAATTACTATGGAAACAACACAAACCTCCCAGTCGCTCTACCAAGCCCTGTGGAACTCAGCGGACGTGCTCCGCTCTAAGATGGATGCCAATGACTATAAGTCTTATCTCTTGGGGATGATCTTTTACAAGTACCTCTCAGATAAGTTGCTCTTCTTCGTGGCGGAGACCATGGAGGAGGAGACAGAGAGTCTGGATGAAGCCTTGGCGCTTTACCGGTCCTACTATGAGGATCCTGACTCTCAAGAGGACTTGATCTCTGTCATCACTGATGAGCTCAACTATGTCATCAAGCCAGACTTGACCTTTACGGCCTTGGTGGACCGGGTCAATGAAGGGACCTTCCAGCTAGAAGATCTAGCTCAGGGCTTCCGAGATATCGAGCAAAGTGATGACCTCTATGAGAATCTCTTTGAGGACATTGATCTCTATTCCAAAAAGCTAGGGGCTACTCCTCAAAAGCAAAACCAGCTAGTGGCTGCTGTCATGAAAGAGCTGGCAGTGCTAGATGTGGCAGGTCATGCAGGTGATATGCTTGGGGATGCTTATGAGTACTTGATCGGTCAGTTTGCGACCGACTCTGGAAAGAAGGCAGGAGAGTTCTACACGCCCCAGCCTGTAGCCAAACTCATGACCCAGATTGCCTTTTTAGGGCGTGAAGACGTGCAGGGTTTTACCATCTACGATGCCACCATGGGATCAGGCTCCCTCTTGCTCAATGCCAAGAAGTATTCTCACCAGCCTCAAACGGTCCAGTACTTTGGTCAGGAACTCAATACCTCAACCTATAACCTGGCTCGGATGAATATGATCCTACACGGGGTTCCGGTGGAAAACCAGTTCTTGCACAATGCCGATACGTTGGACGAAGACTGGCCGACCCAGGAGCCGACCAACTTTGATGGGGTTCTCATGAACCCACCGTACTCAGCTAAGTGGTCCGCAAGCTCTGGCTTCCTCCAAGATCCTCGCTTCTCCCCATTTGGCAAGCTAGCGCCTCAGTCCAAGGCTGACTTCGCCTTTCTCTTGCACGGTTACTATCACTTGAAACAAGATAATGGTGTGATGGCCATCGTCCTCCCTCACGGGGTCCTTTTCCGTGGCAATGCTGAAGGAACCATTCGCAAGGCCTTGCTAGAAGAAGGGGCCATTGATACCGTGATCGGTCTTCCTGCCAATATCTTCTTCAATACCAGCATCCCAACGACGGTTATCATTCTCAAAAAGAACCGGACCAATCGGGACGTTTACTTTATCGATGCCTCTAAGGAATTTGACAAGGGCAAGAACCAGAATATTATGACGGATGCCCATATCGAGAAGATTCTCAACGCTTATAAGAGCAGAGAAGACATGGATAAGTTTGCTCACCTGGCTAGCTTTGAGGAGATCGTCGAGAATGACTACAACCTCAATATCCCACGCTATGTGGATACCTTTGAGGAAGAAGAAGTTGAGCCACTGACAGACATCGTGGCTAAGATCAACCAAACCAATGCGACTATTGAAACCCAGACAGCTTCTCTATTAGACATGCTCAGCCAGCTTCATGGAACGACACCAGAAGCCGATGCCGAACTCAAGAAATTTGTCGAGGAGTTTAAGGGGTAGGCTATCAGTCTTTGATAAACTAAGGGCCAGTTAATGAAAGTTTTAACTGGTCTTTTTATTGCTAATCTGATACAATTAAATTACCTAAAAGGTAATTTAATTTAACAGAAAGGGATCTATGAAGCTTATCTATACAAATAAAACTGTTGAAAAGCAGTGCACAGAGCTGAGGCGGGCGAAAAAGGATTTTTCGGATAAGATTGCTGTAAAGTTGCATCAGTTGATTACCTTTTTGGAGGCAGCAGATTCTTTGGCTAGTGTGATAGCTTTTCCTAAATATCACTTTCACCAACTCAAGGGAAATAGACAAGGGCAGTTTGCTTTGGATATAGATGGTCGGAAAAGTTCCTATCGGTTGATTGTCGGTTTTCGTGAAGAGGATCTAGAAAAGGTATTTCCTCGTCCTATTGAAATCGAAATCCTAAAAATAGAGGAGGTCAGCAATCATTATGAGTAAAAAAATTGTTGAATACAAAGACCTGATTGCTTTTCATCCAGGTCAGTATGTTGGAGAGTTGATTGAAGATTATAACGTAACGCAGAAAGAATTTGCGGAGCGCTTAGGAGTTTCGTCAAAGACTGTCAGCAAGCTTGTCAATGCGGAGGAGTCCATTAGTAAAGAAACGGCTCATAAGTTAGCCAAGCTAAGCGGAGTTTCCATGCAAACTTGGCTCAATCTTCAAAATGCTTATGATGTAAAAGTTGCAGAGATTGTAGAACAAAAAGAGCTAGAAGAAGGTAGCGAGAAAGAAATCTGTGAGATGATTGATTTCAAGTATTTTAAGGCAGAAGGCTACGTTCCAGATAAACGCTATACATTGAAAGAAAAGATTGTCGAACTTCGCAAGATTCTGGGAGTGGCGAGTTTAGAAAAGTTCTCATCTTTTAACAATCAGGTGAGTTATCGAAATACGCGTGAGTTCACGACTAAAAGTATAGTGAACTCCAATGTCATGCTGGAGTTGGCATCTAAAAAAGCACGTGATACAACAACTACCAAGCTCAATCGCAGAAAGTTGGAGAGAAGCCTGCCTGCTTTACGGGATTTAACCAGATTATCTCCAGATATTTTCTATCCAAAATTGAAAGAGATATTGCTAGATTGTGGTGTTGTTCTAGTCGGTCTACCTGCTTTGCCAAATGCCAATCTAAATGGTGCTACGAAAAAATTTGGAAATGGTAGTGCCTTGCTTTTACTCACAGATCGAAATAAAGTATCCGATATTTTCTGGTTCTCACTTTTCCATGAGATAGGACATGTTCTAGAGAACGATTTTTCATCAGATGATGGAAATGGTGAATCTTACCGACGTTCTGAGGAACGGGCAGATCAGTTTGCAAAAGATCTCTTGATTGGACCCGAAGACTATCAAGCTTTTGTTGAAAAAGGAAATTTTGATAAGTCAGATATTCTAGATTTTGCTGAGAAAATCGATATTCATCCTAGTGTCGTTTTAGGCAGATTGCAAAATGACGGCATTCTCAGCTTTGACAGATATAGAGAACTAAAAGAGAGCTATTACTTAGTTTCGTAATAGGCTTGTAGTAACATTCCCAAATTTTTTTCGAATTATAGAAGTAGAGGGACCTTCCCTCTATTTTTTATCGAAAAGGAGCAGGGATGCAAAAGAGACACGCGCATGTATCGCCGACCTTGGACATTATGGCCAAGAAGATTTTTAGTTTGCCAGAGGTGACGACGGCTTTTATTCGAGACATTTTGGAGCTGGATGTGGCGGACGCTCAGATTGTAGAGGGAAGCCAGCCCCACAGCATGGCCTATGAGGAGGATGACTTGTTCTCCACTGCGGTGGATGTGAGGGCCAAGCTCCATGATGGGACCGAGGTGATCATCGAGATCCAGATTCGCAAGCAGCAGTATTTCTTGAATCGATTCCATTATTATCTGGCCAATCAGCTGGTGGAGAATGTACAAAAATTGCGCCAGCAAGGACAGACACATAAGATGTACGAGCAGATGGAGCCCGTCTATGGGATTGCGATTTTGGAGAAGTCGCTCTTACTAGACGAAGAGGCCGCCATCAACAAATACTGGCTGACCAATAGCCGGTCTGGCAAGCAACTCAAGGCCTATTATAAAAATGGTAAGCACCAAAATCTTCTGCAGGTTGCCTTTTTAGAGCTAGACAAGTATAATAAAGATGAGAACCTGACAGATGCAGGCAGACAGTGGTTGGAGTTTTTTGGGAATCTTCCCTTTACAAAAGCTCCCAGTCAGGCCGTGGCTCACGCAGATTCATTACTAGATTCATCTAGCTGGACCAAGGAGGAAAAGACCATGATAGACGAGCGTATTCGCATTCAAGAAAATTATGATATGACCATGGAAACGGCGATTGACGAAGCACGCGAAGAAGGTTTGGAACAAGGTCGTAAACAGTTAGTATGCGAGATGGTTTCACGAGGAATGTCGTCTGATCTTATATCGGAGATGACGGGTTTGTCGCTTGAAGAGATCAAATCTATATTAGCGTAAGATCTAGCTAGACCAAGGAGGAGAAGAACATGATAGACGAGCGTATTCGCATTCAAGAAAATTATGATATGACCTTGGAGACGGCTATTGATGAAGCGCGCGAAGAAGGTCTGGAACAAGGCTTAACACAAGGTCTAGAACAAGGTCTGGAACAAGGTCGTAATGAAGAACGTCTGCAGTTAATCCGCAAAATGGTCTCACGAGGAATGACGCCTGAGCTGATCTCAGATATGACGGGTTTGTCGCTTAAAGAGATCAAATCTATGTTAGTGTAATATCTATAGCTGGACCAAGGAGGAGAAGATCATGATAGACGAGCGAATTCGGATTCAAGAAAACTATGATATGACTATGGAAACAGCGATAGACGAAGCACGCGAAGAAGGTCTTGAACAAGGTCGAAACGAAGCTCGCTTACAATTGATTCGCGAGATGATCTCACGAGGAATGACGCTTAAACTCAACTCGGATATGACGGGTTTGTCCTTTGAAGAAATGGAGACTCTTCTTTCCTGAGTCATAAAAGGAGGCATCGCCTCTTTTTCCATTTGAAAAAAACTTGGAAATTTTTCTATTTTTTTCATCCGGCTTGCTGGAATTGTGATAAAATAGAGTCAACAAAGAGCTATCCTCACCAACAGTGTGATCGATACTAGAAAAGAGGATTCTGATGACAAGAAAAATTGGTATTATTGGTTTGGGCCATGTGGGTGCAACCTTGGCTCATAGCATGGTTTTGAAACATACTTGCGATCATTTGGTCTTGATTGACACGAATGAAAAAAAGGTCAAGTCGGATGCTTTGGACTTTTGTGATATGGTTGCCAATACAGGTTATCCGGTGCATATCACGGTCAATGATTATGCTGCTCTTCAAGATGCGGATGTGGTAGTCTCTACTCTTGGAAATATCGAGCTTCAGGCGAATAACACGAATGATCGTTTTGCGGAACTTCCATTTACTAGTAAGCAAGTGGTACAAGTGGGACGTGATTTGAAAGCTTCTGGATTCCACGGTGTCTTGGTTGTAGTGACCAATCCGGTGGATGCGGTTACGCAACTCTATCAACAATACACGGGTCTTCCTAAAGAACAAGTCATTGGGACAGGAACATTGCTGGATACAGCTCGGATGAAACGCGCCGTCGCTGATCGGTTGCAAGTGAATCCTGCTAGTGTCTCTGGCTATAACCTTGGTGAACACGGAAATTCTCAATTTGTCGCTTGGAGCCAAGTTCGTGTCAAGGGACATGCGATCACGGATCTCTTCTCACAAGAAGAGCTAGATGCTATCAACTATGAATCCTTGCGAGGTGGCCACACTGTCTTCTTTGGCAAATTCTACACCAACTTTGGGATTGCGGCAGCAGCGCAACGTCTAGCAGAAGCTGTCATCAATGACAGCCACGAAGAAATGCCTGTATCCAATTATCGTCCAGAATACGGAACTTACCTTGGTTACCCAGCGATTGTTGGACGCAAAGGAATCATCGAAAGAATTGACTTGCATTTAACAGAAGAAGAAAAAGAAAAATTGCTTCATTCAGCTGAAACGATCAAGGAAAATACACGTAAAGGCTTGGAGCACGCCTAGCAGAAACACTCTTGGAGGTTGCAGATAAAGGAAACATTTATAGGTCGTCTTTAAAGCTAGAAGTGAAGAAAGATTGGTCAAAGGGTGATCCGCAACTGAAAAGTAGTGCTTGAGCAATCAACCACCAGGTCATACAGTTCGTTCTATCAACCATTGAAGAGGCTGGGACAAAAAGTCCTAGCCTCTTCTTGTCTTTGGATTGTCGAGCAAGACGCAGTGGTTGAGTGGGCTCTCATCATAGAACTTTCTCGGTGACTTTCATAAAAGTTAGGAAAATCCGAGTTGTAATAATTGACATTACATTTCGATCCTGTATAATAGCTATTGTAACAAATAATGTTACAACAAGATAGGAAGCAACTATGAAAAACATATTATTTATCGTTGGATCCCTTCGTCAAGGATCTTTCAACCACCAAATGGCCCAGAAAGCAGAAAGCCTTCTTAAAGGAAAAGCAACGGTGACTTACTTGGACTACAAGGACATCCCAATGATGAACCAAGATTTGGAAACACCAACCCTGCCAGCTGTGCAAGTAGCGCGTGATGCGGTTCTTGCTGCGGATGCCATCTGGATCTTCTCACCAGTCTACAACTTTGCGATTCCAGGCGTAGTGAAAAACCTGATCGACTGGCTTAGCCGTGCCCTTGACCTGTCAGAAACTCGTGGTCCATCTGCCCTTCAAGACAAGATCGTAACGGTTTCTTCAGTAGCCAATGCTGGACACGAACCAATGTTTGCGGCATACCAAGCGCTCTTGCCATTCGTTCGGACTCAAGTAGTTGGAGAATTCACTGGAACAACCGTAAACCCAGAAGCCTGGGGAACAGGTAAATTAATCTTGACGGACGAAGCAGTGGAAGGACTGAAAAAACAAGCCCAAGTCTTATTGGAAGCATAAGAAAATAGGCTAGGACAAAAGTCCTAGCCTATTAATTGTCTTTGGATTGTCGAGCAAGACGCAGTGGTTGAGTGCTCAAAGCACTGCTTTGAGGTGGCGGATAGAACTTGCGAAGCAAGTATCCTAAGTCTTTGTTCGCTTTTTAAGCTTCAAAGATGCCCTATGTTGACGGAAACTATGTTTCCTTTATCTGCAACCTTCAACAGTCTCCCAGACTGTTGAAGCTGTGCGGAGGTGGGACGACGAAATCGAATTCTAACGAATGACCGATTTCTGTCCCACTCTCTTTTTAGATACTAAAGAGTTGTCCAAAGAAGTAGGTCACAGCCATGGTGAGGAGGCCGATGATGAGGTTGCGTAGCATGGCTGGACGTGTCGGAGCTTTCCCAAGTTTTGCGCTGGTATAGCCTGTGAAGATCAAAGATAGTCCAACGACAATGACCGTGACGGGAATCCGAGTCTTGGCCGGAAAGAGAATGATGGACAGCATCGGAGGAAGAGAACCAACTGAAAAAGCAAGAAAGCTAGATGCCGCAGCATGCCAAGGATTGGTAAATTCCTCGTATTCAATCCCATATTTTTCTTCAACGAGGGCTTTAAGGGGGTGTTTCCGAAAGGCCCGTTCGGTCATAATTTGCGCAGAGGTTTCACATTCTCCGTTTTGGATATAGGCCTGATACAAGGAATCTCTGGCTAACTTTGGATCGCGATCCAAGAGGGCTTGTTCGCGGTTCACAGCAGCTTCTTCGGTATCTTTTTGAGTCGATACAGAGACATATTCACCTCCGGCCATCGAAAAGGCACCTGCAAGAACGGCTGATAAGCCAGAAAGGAAAATGATCCAGATATTATGTGTCGCACTGGCTACCCCGATAACCACTCCAGCAATCGAAATAATCCCATCATTTGCTCCAAGAACGGCTGCCCGTAAAATATTTAAACGATCGCTAAAAGACTCATCTACTCCATGTTTTGTTTCAGTCATCATTGTTCTCCTTGCTTCTTATTTAGAATGATTATAAATAAAATCCAGAAAGAAAGCAAGCCGTTTGCCTTAAATGATAAAAGTTCGACAATTCTCATAAACCGACAACAATCTTTCAAAGAAAATGTTAGTCTGCTGGTATGCTATAATAGAAAAAGATACTAGAAGCTGATGAAGTAACTAAAAGCAAAGAGGAGGCCACATGACCCAGTATTTAGTCCAGAAGTTTTACTGGTTACGAGAAAAAAGTTTGATCCAAATTACCCAGAAAACTCTGGTTTCCCTATTTCCTTTTTTCCTATTTTCAGGAATTGTGCGGGTGATTGCCTTATCTGTCTTCTCTGATCGGGGCTATATCCACCAACTCTTTTCGATGGATAGTTGGTTGCCATGGGATCGAGCTGTTAGCCAAGTTCTGGTCAATTTTTCGAACTTCCTTGGAGGTTTGGCAGGACCTTTAGCGAGCTACTTTGCGGGGAAATATACAGCTGGCCACTACGGCAGAAGTACAGGAACAGCTGGTGTTACAGCTCTGTTAGTATAATAAAGATTAGGATGAAAACCCGGAAGACAAAAGGAGAAAAGATGAAAAGAAAACAATGGATGCAGTTGGGAATCGTGGCTTCGAGCATGGTTTTGCTGACGGGATGCTACCAAAGATACCAGCGCCAGTCCAGTCCTAAAAAAGAGGTTGCAACTAGCCAGTCTTCAGCAAAGAAACAAGCGAAAAAAGCAGACAACAAACAATTATACCAGTCTGTTTTTTCAGACTACCAAAAGATTTTTGCCACTTTAAAAGATTTGGATGCCATTTCCAAATTGAATGATGAATTAGCCAAAGAAGATCGGATGATCAATAGCTGGGTGATCGAGACGGTGATCAATCAGCCAGAAACCGTCCGCTATGCTTTTAAGGACCTAAATAGCGATGGAGTAGACGAGATGATCATCGCCAATCAGCAGAGTGATGGGAGCTACTTTGTGACGGGCGTTTATTACCTCAAGGACAAAAAGCCGACCTTGCTAGCAGAAGGTTTCGTCGCTGGACACGGAGGAGCACGCAATGCAACAACGCTCTATAAGGGAGGAGAAGTCCTAGAAGTTAGCTGGTTGTCAGGGACGGTCCGTGGTGAAGCAGTACTCTCACGTCTCGAAAAGGCCCCACAAATGGCAAGTAAAGTCAAGGAAGAAGAAGTTCAGGTCCCTGGATCGGATCTCAATACCATTTTTGGCAAATCAGATGAAGAGAAACTCGATCTCAAGAGTTTTGATTGGCAAAGCTTTGGCAACACACCTTCAGGAAGCGATACCCAAAGTCAGGAGAAAAGGCCTTGGAATGCTGAAAAATCAGCCAAATTAGCGGAATTTATGAAAACCTGGGGTCAAAAGATGGGGCAACCCAATTATCAAAAAGGCATCGCTGGCGGTGATGTAGGAGCCGACAATCTCTATACTCTTGGGGACAATAGCAAGATGGATGCCATATACACAGATACGGGTCAAGGAAATGCCAAGTATCGTATTGTAGAACGCTATAGCAATTGGGATAAGTATCCAGATGTGCATAGTTATTTCTTTGCCATTACAGATACTGGAGAGGGGATCGTCTTTCATTCCCCAACGACCAATGGCGGGAAGATGTACCTAAAACCAACGGACAACAAGGAACTTCAAGAAGAATTCACTCAATTGCTCCATGAATAGGGAAAGAGAACAAAGCCAGAGAATGATCTGTTTTCTGGCTTTTTTATTCAATTATAGAATAAATATACAATGGGAGATATTGTTGTTTAGTAAATAAAAAATGTTAAAAGCTAGTAATAAAAAGCCTAGATAGTTACTGGCCTTCTGTAAAATGGTTGACAGAAATGAAAAAATATTTTAAAATAAATTCAACCATACATTATAGGAGAATACAAATGAAAAAAATTCTTACAGCCGGTGTAGCACTTTTATCAGTTGCAGCCTTAGCAGCATGTTCTGGTAAAACTGCTTCAAACTCATCAAGCAAAGATGCGAAAGCTTCTTCTAGCAAAGTAGAAAAATCATCTACTTCAACTAGCAAATCAAAAAGCTCATCTAAATCATCAAAAACTTCAGTTGATGTTCCAGAAGTTGTCTTGTTGACAGATGAAGAAATCGATAACGCCAAAACAATTGGTGATTTTAAAAATCTTTATGGTAAATTAGTAGATAGCTATAAAAAATACGCACAAGATATCGGCCAACAAATTCCAGAAGCACAAAGATCTGCATACACTCAACAAGTAGAACCAGCGATTAAGGCTTTGGATAACTCAAAAGCTCAATTCAATACCATGCTATCAAGTGCAGGTTCAGATGACACGCTTGTTCCTGAGCAAGGGCGTACACCTTTCTTGCAACAAATTAGAACAGCTCGTGACTCAATGACAAACATTCTTAAAGGTGTCTACGAATCTCTTGGGAAAGCTACCTCTTCATCAGCTGAATAATCAAAAAATAAATAGGTTAGGACCTCAAGTCCTAGCCTATTTTTGCTTTCTTACAAAAATGTAAGAAATAAAGGGGAAAATGTAAGGTTATGTTATGGTGAAAGCGCTTCAGTTTTAGTACAATAGATTTGTAAAAAAAGATGGAAGCTTTTATCGAGCTAGAAAGGAAAGAACCATGACCCTACTAGACGTTCAACACATCAAAAAAATCTACAAAACCCGCTTTCAAGGAACCCAGGTTGAAGCCTTAAAGGATATCCATTTTACCGTTGAGAAGGGCGAATACGTCGCCATCATGGGGGAATCAGGATCCGGGAAATCCACCCTCCTCAATATTCTAGCCATGCTAGACCAGCCGACCGAAGGACGGGTCTACCTCAACGGCACTGATACTTCAACTATCAGGAACAAGGATGCGTCCAGTTTCCGTCGGGAAAAACTAGGATTTGTCTTTCAAGACTTCAACCTGCTGGATACCTTGTCTGTCAAGGACAATATCCTCTTACCTTTGGTCCTTTCTCGCAGGCCCGTCAAGGAAATGATGAGCAAGGTGGAGAGCGTCAGTCGGGAATTGGGCATTCACCAGCTCTTAGAAAAATACCCTTACGAGATCTCTGGTGGGCAAAAACAACGGGTGGCTGTAGCACGGGCCATTATCACTTCACCTGAAATTCTCCTTGCTGATGAGCCAACAGGGGCGCTGGATTCCAAGTCATCGGCTGCATTGCTCGATGTCTTTGAAGATATCAATACCATGGGCCAAACCATCCTCATGGTGACCCACTCAACCGCAGCGGCAGCTCGGGCCAAGCGCGTGCTCTTTATCAAGGACGGAATTCTCTATAACCAGATCTTCCGCGGGGAAAAAACAGAACGTCAGATGTTCCAAGAAATCTCAGATACTCTGACGGTCATGGCGGGTAAGGAGGATAGCGGTGTTTAAATTAACAAGTAAATTAGCTCTTTCCAACCTCAAACAAAATCGTAAGCTTTATTACCCTTTTGCTATAGCTGTCATTTTAACGACTATGATCCTCTATAGCTTTATCGCCTTGGCATCGACCCCTCATCTAGAGGATTCTTACGGAGGGGGAGCGGCGAGAACTGTTCTTGGTTTTGGTAGTTTCGTCGTCCAGTTGGTCGTCATCATTTTGGTGGCTTATGCCAATGGCTATGTCATGAAAAATCGTTCCAAAGAACTGGGACTCTACAGTGTTCTGGGAATGGAGAAGAAGCACCTCCTCGTCATGACCTTATGGGAATTGCTTATCTTCTATATCCTCACAGTTGGAGCGGGGCTGGGCTTGGGTCTCTTGTTTGATCGCTTGATTTTTGCCTTGCTCTTAAAATGTATGGGACTTCCAGTCGTCATTCAATCAACCTTCCAGCTAGGAGCTGTCCTTGACACTTTACTTGGGTTAGCCTTAGCTTTTGCCCTCATTCTTTTGCTGAATTCTTTCCGCCTCTTGCGCTACAGTTCCCTAAACCTCATGCAAAAGAAAAAGGCAGGAGAGAAGAAGGGACGCTTCTTGCTAGTCCAAACTCTGTTAGGACTAGGGCTCTTAGGAATTGCCTTCTATTTGGCGCTAACCGTTGAGCGTCCAGTTGCAGCGGTTCAAGGATTCTTTATTGCTGTCATCTTGGTTATTCTGGCGACTTATCTCTTATTCAACGCAGGATCCATTACCTTCTTAAGATTTCTTAAAGGTCGGAAATCCTACTATTACAAGCCAGAGAATTTTATATCCGTCTCTAACTTAATCGCTCGGATGCGAAAAAATGCAGCGGGCCTTGCAACCATTAGTATTCTATCCACCATGGTCTTGGTCACCTTAACCGGGTCACTCAATATCTTTATTGGAGGGCAGAATTACCTAGATACTGTTTACCCTTCCGATTACATGATTAGTGTGGGGCATATGACTTCAGATGCTGAAACAGAACCAGTTATTGAGGATGTTCAAGCCCAAATTAAGAAAACAGCCGATGCGACACATCTATCAGATTATCAAGTGACTCAGACAACATACTGGTCGGCTGAAATTCGAAAGACTGATGGAAAGGTCTTAGAGGTGAATGACCAGTCCACTCCAGCAACTGATCAGGAGTTAAAGACAGAAGGAACCGTCTACTTTTTTGATCAGGCGACCTACGAACAACTGACCGGTCAAAAAGTTGAGATTGGGGAAAATGAAATCCTAGCCTATGGGTATCAGTATCCTGGAAGATTAGATTCGCAATTAGAAATCAATGGCAAGACCTTCACAATTAAACAAAAACTAGATTCTAATTTTATCCAAGGAAAACTTTCTCAAGGCAGCTTGTTTCAACATCAAATGGGCTTGTACCTTGTTCTTCCTGACTTGAACCAACTGGGTCTAAAAGTTGATAAGAATTTAGAATTCTCTATTACTGCAAAAGATAAAGAGAACCAAGATTTCATCGGTGGCGTGACCAAAGAGCTATATTCGACAGACAAAATGAGTCAATATGGTGCGACTTATTTTGGTGGATATGAACGATACAGCATAGAGAAAGAGTGGCGTGAATCAGCAGGGACAGTCCTCTTTATTGGAGTTTTCCTATCTGTGATCTTTCTATTAGCCACGGTTCTCGTAATTTACTACAAGCAGATTTCAGAGGGCTATGAGGACCGGGAAAATTTTGTGATTTTGCAACAAGTAGGATTGGACCAAAAGCAAACGGCTACTACGATTCGCAAACAGATTCTCACCGTCTTTTTCCTTCCATTGTTTTTCTCCTTCCTCTACTTAGGAGTAGCCTACAAGATGATTGCAAAAATCGTTGCCATCTTAGGAGCGAATAATGCTGGCTTGGTGCTTCAAACAACTCTTTCTATCTGCGCTGTCTTTTTCATCTCCTATGTCCTCGTCTTTCTTCTGACTTCTAGAAGTTATCGGAAGATTGTCGTGAGATAGCATTCGATACGATCGAAGCTTAGGAAAATAGGTGAAAAAGAGATCACCTGGAATACTGTTTCAATCAAAAACACCGAGGAGATCCCCAGTGTTTTTGATTGAAGACGAAGTCATCTTAGAAACTTCCCTTAGGTGAGTACGGACGTTAGGTGAAATTATCCAGTGGATGATTTCAGCAATCCAGGAAGTTCCATGACTTATTAAGATACAAAGGGCGTCTGCGGATAAAGTCAAAATAGGAAGTTTGACGCAGAATCTTTCGATTCTAGGAGAACTTATCTTTTTGACACAATTCGCAGCCCGTGTTCAATTAGTTTTGAACCTAAAGTTTCAAAACTCCCGAGTACTAGAAACAATAGTGTTTCTAGCACTTTTCTCACGGCGGAAAGTTTCAGTGTATGATTGAATGAGCCTAATTGGATGTATTATCTTAATTCTTTATATATTCCTAACTTGTTCTATATAAAGAAACAATTTGTCTACATTTTAAAACACCGAGGATGTAATCCCCGGTGTTTTAAAACGTGATTATTTCACGTGTTTTGCAAGATCTGCTTGAGCTTTCTTGTTTGACTCTGCTTTATCTTTGAGCCATTGTTTGTAAGCTTTTTCGTAGTCAGCAGTTGTAACGGTCTTATCTTGTACTTTCTTGTACTTGAAGTAGTTTGTATCTCCTTTAATACCAACCAATGAATTTGGTGATGAGAATGGAGTTACTTTAGTGATAGATGGAACACCACCTTTAGAGTAGATAGGAAGAACAATTGCGTTTTCTGTCAACCAAGCTTGTGCAGCAGCGTATTTTTCATAACGTTTATTGGTATCCAATTTTTCAGCATTTGCATCATCAAGCAATTGTTTGTATTCGTTCAAACCAAGTTTTTCGATAAGAGCTTGGTCTTTCTTAGGATCAAGACCCATACCAGTCAATGTTGGACCGTCTGTTGGGTTCAAAATGTCAAGGTAAGTAGAAGGGTCTTGGAAGTCAGGTCCCCAACCACCGATGTCTAAGTCAAAGTCTTTTTGTTCTGGTGATTGTGCAAAGTAAGTAGCGTTATCTGCATCGTCAGTAGACAATTTTTGTACATCGATCACGACATTGTCTTTACCAAGGGCAGTTTCAATAGAGTTCTTCATAGAGTCTGCTTGTTGAACAATAGAGTTTGAAGATTGGTCAACAACATAGTCGATATGGATTGGGAATTGAACACCTTGTGATTGCAATGCAGCTTTTGCTTTTTCAAGTTCAGCTTTCGCTTTATCAGTGTTATGCAAGCTGTCTTGAGCATCGGCAAAGCTTACGCCTTTCCATTCGTCTCCAGCTGTAGCAAGTTTTTGTTCGACGAGAGTACCGAAGTCTTTACCGTTTGCTTGTACAAATGTTGGAGGAACAAGAAGGGAACGAAGAGTTTTCGTTGCTGCTTCTTTACCGTTTGATTGGGCACTGTATGAAGTTCTATCCAAAGCAAAGTTCAAGGCTTGACGGAAGTCTTTGTTTTGAAGAGCTGTCTTAGTGCTATTCTTTTGTTCGTCAGATTTCTTTGAAGTGTGACCGTAGTTTTGACGGTTTACGTTGAAGTAAGCATAGTAAACAGTAGCATCTTGTTGAGAATAGATAATGTTATCTTTGAATTTCTTTTGGATTGTACTGTATGTAGAGCTTGTAGGGAAGAGACGAGCAGAAGTTAAGTTACCGTCTGAGAAGTTACGAGCAAGATAGTCTTGGTCTGATCCATCGAAGTAAGTCAATTTGACAGTGTCGATGTGAACATTTTTCTTGTCGTAGTAGTTAGGGTTTTTGTCCAACTCAATTTGTGATTTTGAAGTGAAGGACTTCATAATGTATGGACCGTTGTAGAGGATTCCTGTTGGTTTCACACTACCAAAGTCTTTACCAGCTGATTCAAGGAATTTCGCATTAACTGGCATCATAGTAGAAGTCGTCAATTTAGAATTCCAGAATGATTCTGGTTGGTTCAAAGTGTATTGAAGAGTATGATCGTCAACGGCTTTGACACCAACTGTTGAGAAGTCTTTCGTCTTACCATTTACGTAGTCATCCAATCCTTTGACAGAATTTTGAACCAAGTAAAGGGCGTCAGATTTTTTATCTGCAACATATTTAAGAGAAGTAACGAAGTCTTTTGCAGTTACATCTGCGTATTCGTTTCCTTCTGAGTCATACCACTTCGCATCTTTACGAAGCTTGTAGGTATAAGTCAAACCGTCTTTAGAAACAGACCAGTCTTCCGCAAGGGCAGGAATCAAGTTACCATATTGGTCATTTTCGAACAAACCATCAACTAAGTTGGTAGTGATATCACTAGTTGTTGAACGGTTTGAAGTCAAATAATTCAAGGTATCAGGGTCAGTACTATAAACATATTTATAGGTTGTCCCATTTGATGAATTAGAAGATGAACCACAAGCAGCAAGGAAAAGTGTTGATGCTGCGGCTACACCTGCTAAGAGAGCAAGCTTAGATTTTTTCATATTCACAACTCCTTTTGAATAATTACGTTTATTATACTCCAATCAATTGCCAAAATAAAGTGTTTTTTGTACTTTTTTTGTATATTTACACACTTGAGGGCTGGAAAGCCTTTATTTTAAGGCATTTTTAAGGATTCAAAAAATTTTAAAAAAATTTTTACTATTATGCTTTACATACTAGTTAAGAAAGAGTATACTAATAGTGAAAAGACTAGTATGTAAAACAAACTAGTAAGGTAGTAAAAAAGAGGTGAGAAAGATGAAAGAGTCCCAATTATTAAAGGGAGTCTTGGAGGGCTGTGTGCTTGAGATTATTTCCAAAAAGCCCATTTATGGTTATGAATTGATCCAAAGTCTCAAAGAGATGAGATTTGACAAGATTGTTGCGGGGACCATTTATCCCTTGCTTCAAAAATTGGAGAAACAAGGAATTATTCATGGGGAAATGAGGCCGTCTCCGGATGGTCCTGATCGTAAGTATTTTTCACTCAGTGATGCTGGAGAAGAGCGTTTAGAAGAATTTTGGGACCAGTGGCATGAGCTAGTCACAAAAGTAGACCGTATCAAGAGGGAGGGAGCAGAATGATAGAAAGTTATACAGAAAAAATGTCAGATGAATTGATTCATCTACACAAGGAGGACCGAGCCTATGTGAAAAAAATGGTGGCCTATATTGGGGCCAAGGCCTATTTTTATGATGATGAAGCACTCGGTGAACAACTTTACAATATGGTATGTGACTTAAAGGTTGCTGAGAAAGAAGGCGTTCGGGCAGTAGATTATTTTGGAAAGGATCCACGGGCGATGGTGGATCAAATTCTTTCGGAGTTACCTAAACGTTCTTTAGGATCTTATGTGGGACTCGTCTTCCTACTTGGGGTGATCTTAGTTGGCATGCGTTATTTAATGGATTTTACCTGGATGATGCCACTGAAAATCGAACCTTTAACCTATGTTGTTATTTTATTCAATTTCTTGGTGTTTAGCCAGTTCATCACGTGGCTTTGGTCCAAACAGAGCTATGGAGAAATGAAGTGGTCTTGGGCTGCTTTTATCAGTGTGATCACCCTGATGGTGTTTCTGAACATCGTCCGACTATTTTCGATCAATTTTGGCCACATTGGGAGTCTCTTCTTATCAGATGGTTGGGGGATTGCTCTTGCTGTCCTAGTCTTACTTGGATTTGTAGTTATGGCTTATAGAAGCAGAGATCGTCTGATGACGAGTCTACTAGTCATGGGTCTGACTTTCCTAGTTACTGGATGCTGGATTCGTCTTGTGAATCAGGGAACTGCTCACTTATTAGGCTGGCTCCTTCCTCTCATGGGACTCGTCCTGACCCTCCTTGTATTTCGTCTCCAAAGAAAGAAGGAAGAAGTATGAAAACCGTTAGTTATTATGAAGAAACGCAGGCCTTGATACAAACCTTTAGCCAGGAGGATCAAGTCTATTTCCAAGACCTATGGGATTATTTCAATCTTGCAGGTTTCCTATATAAGGAGGAGGCTTTAAGAGAGCAGGTCTATAATTTAGCGGTAGATTTTTCGCAAGCAGGAGCGGATGGCTTGACGGCAAAGGACTATTTTGGTCTCGATCCAAAGATAATGGCAGACCAAATTATCGAGAATATGCCTAGAGAATCGGCTCGGTCTATTCTGCAATATGGAGCGATTGTCCCAGGAATCGTCATTTTTTATCGCCTCTTAAGTGAGTTTGCCTCCCAAGCGGTCCTTGTGCTCAAACCACTAGTCTATTTGACTGACATCATGTTGGGACTCCTAGCAATTGGGCTACTCTTCTATCTCCTTCGTCGCCTCATTTTTGCAGAAGAAAAGTCGAAAAAAGCAATCCATGTGGCAATCGTTTTGGTTCTAGGATTCTATTTTTTCAGTGAAATAGTGGGAGTTCGTTTCTTACCAGCCCTTGCTTGGTTGACAGTGCCAAATCCTTGGGATACTCTCCTTATGACAGGGGCTAGTGGAGCTCTTATTCTTTGGCAATGGAGAGATGAGTTTGGCCGAGCCTTCGTCTTTCCTATCGTCGCCTTTTTAGTGGTTGGCTTCTTACATCGCTGGACCTTGGTGCAAGGAATTCAGAATCCTAGCATGACCATCATTTTGCCTACGGTGATCATTGGTATAGGATTGATGATTTACTATCGGTTCATAATTCGTGACTTGAAAAAGGACAAGGAGAAAAGTGGTGAATAGAAAGAAAAGGGGGAGGACGCTCCCCTTTTTACTGTTGGAAACCAACGAGCAAGCCTGATTTTTGGTATAATGAAAGGTGTAACTAGGAATGATAATAAAGGAGAAAATCATGACATTTGAAGAGATTTTACCAGGCTTAAAGGCCAAGAAAAAGTATGTACGTACGGGCTGGGGTGGAGCAGAGAACTATGTTCAATTGTTTGATACCATCGAGCAAAATGGGGTAGCTCTAGAAGTGACGCCTTATTTCCTCATTAACGTCTCTGGCGAAGGGGAAGGTTTTTCTATGTGGAGCCCGACTCCTTGTGATGTCTTAGCGACAGATTGGGTGGAAGTCCATGACTAAACGGGTCTTGATTACGGGCGTGAGCTCAGGGATTGGCCTGGCCCAAGCTCGTCTATTTTTAGAAAAGGGCTACCAGATTTATGGGGTGGATCAGGGCCGGAATCCTGACTTACAAGGCGATTTTCACTTTTTACAACGTGATTTAACTCTTGACTTGGAACCAATTTTTGACTGGTGTCCTGAGGTCGACGTCTTGTGTAATACGGCTGGCGTTTTGGATGATTACAAACCGCTTCTTGAGCAAAGCGCTCAGGAAATTCAAGAGATCTTTGAGATCAATTATGTGACTCCGGTAGAGATGACACGGCATTATCTGACTCAAATGTTGGAGAAGAAACAAGGGATCATCATCAATATGTGCTCCATTGCCTCCAGTCTAGCTGGAGGTGGCGGTCACGCCTATACCTCGTCTAAGCATGCTCTGGCGGGCTTTACCAAGCAGTTGGCGCTGGATTATGCAGAAGCTGGAGTTCAGGTCTTTGGCATCGCACCAGGTGCTGTCAAAACGGGCATGACCGCTGCGGACTTTGAGCCAGGTGGCCTAGCAGACTGGGTGGCTAGCGAAACCCCCATCAAGCGCTGGATAGAGCCAGAAGAAGTGGCAGAAGTCAGCCTCTTTTTGGCTAGCGGGAAGGCATCCGCCATGCAGGGGCAAATCCTGACGATTGACGGCGGATGGAGTTTGAAGTAGGAGGATTTGATGGAAATCAAGCATCACTTTGGTGTATACGGAGTCTGTCTTCAAGAGGGGAAACTTCTCTGTACTGAAAAAACAAGAGGACCTTATCAGCATCGTTTTGATTTACCTGGTGGTAGTCAGGAACTCGGTGAGGGGTTGACAGAAACCCTCAAGAGAGAAGTTTTGGAAGAGACGGGCTATACGCTTAGCTCTTATTCAAATCCTAGAATTTATGACGTGCTGGTTCAAGAAGAGGGGAAAGATTTCTCAGTGCATCATATCATGGCCTTTTATGATATCGTACTCGATTTCGAGAGCTCTCAACAAACCCTTCCTCAGGAGGTTCTTGATGGAAGTAATGATTCAGCAAAGGCAGTTTGGGTCCCTATTGAGCAGATGACCCAAGAAAATGCTTCGCCCTTAGTATTAAAGCTAAAGGCAGAGTTACGAGGATTTCCAGAATTGGACAAGACCTCTTACATGAATTGGAAGGTAAAATAGAGGGATAATGGAACTATTTAAAACATGGAAGAAATATATGGTTCTCTATGGCCTTAAATCTCAAATCGGGACTGTTTATCGAAACGGTGATAGGACAACTAGTTTTTATGATATTGGGAATTTTCTATACCTAGCAGGGGAGTTGGATTCCAGATTTTGGGAAGATTTTGTTAGGCAATATGGTTTAGATTATAAGATTATTATTTCAGAAGACACTAAGTGGCAAGATTTTCTGCATCGGCAAGTTGGATTAATTTCTTTTACTCGCTATTCTTTTAAGGATAAGGCAAATTTTCAAGTTGAATTTCTAAATGATCTGGTTACTCAGTTAGAGGAAGATTACAATCTTGTACCTATTGATAATCGTATTTATAACTGCCTTTCTGAGGAAGAATGGTCACAAGATTTACAGGGGAATTTTGAGTCTTACCAGGATTTTGCTTTAAAAGGTGGATTTGGCTTTGTGATTCTTAAAAATAATGAAGTGATTGCTGGGATTTCCTCAGGGTTAGTTTACCATGGAGCAGTTGAAGTGGAAGTTGCAACTAGACCAGACAAACAAGGAAATGGATTTGCTAAAAAACTTGGTGCTGCAATGATTCTAGAGAGTTTAAATAGAGATATGTTTCCACTTTGGGATGCTCATAACGAGGCTTCTAAAAAAGTAGCAGAATTTTTAGGATATAAGTTAGTTGAACCTTATGAAGCTTTTGAACTAGAGGAAAGTGTCGTATACTGATATCTGATATTGTATCTTTTAAGACGAGGTGAATGAACATGCAAAATCAACTAGCTCTTAGTGGCGAAAAAATTGTTGAAAAAGTTTATCCCCATTTATTGCACCACGTCGGCTTGATTCGTGGGGAATACTTGTTGAGAGAACTAAACCAAAACATACTATTACCAAATTGTCAGCAATTTGTGAAAGATTATCTAGACACTATTTGTCATTTGTACTCAGATGAAGAAGTTTGGTATCGCTTTTCAGAGTTAACAAATGCAGAAGCAAATATTCTAGATGGGACTAAAGAGTATTTTGACGAACGCCACCCCTTATTTGGATACAGAGGTATCAGGCGTTTGTTGGCTTGTCCAGATGAATTTCAGGCTGAGACAAATGTTGTTACAGAAGTTTATCAAACCAATCCCAATCTGTCTGTTGTTTTTCCTTTTGTCAATGGTGCCGAACAATTAAAACAAGCTATTAGAGTATTGCGTCAGTATGGTTTTACTGGGAAAGTCGGCACGATGATTGAATTACCATCAGCTTATTTCGACTTGGACAGGATACTGGAAACGGGCATTTCAAAGATTGTAGTTGGAATGAATGATTTAACTTCTTTTATTTTTGCGACTGTGAGGAACAGTCAATGGCATGATATGGAAAATCCAATTATGTTAGATATGTTAAGACAGATGCAGGATAAAGCAAGGAAGAACAAGATTGATTTTGCTGTAGCAGGCTATCTGAATACTTCTTTCATACAACAAATGAATCAGATGGGTATCGAATGCATTCTCCATTACAGCTCTATTCCAGAGATTTTTGATTTAGAAATTGACCATCCAGATCACCTTAAACACATAAAAGAAAAAAGTAAAAAATTACAAAGGAGTAACCTATGACACCTCAAGAAATGTGGAATGCCTATAAGCAAATGAACCCCTCTATCGGAGATGAGATAGATGCCTGGGCTTTTGGAGTGGAACCAGACCTTTTAGCGGAACTGGTGTTTACAGGCGAAAAAACAGCAACAGCTTCAGCTTATGACCTTTACGCACTAGAGGACGAACCCCTTCCCCAAGAAGGAACCTTTGATGTTGTTTTAGACAGTCAAGATCAAGCTGTCTGCATTATCGAAATTACCAAGGTTTCTGTTCAGCCCTTCCATCAAGTGTCAGCTGATCATGCCTTCAAAGAAGGGGAAGGTGACAAATCCCTCGCCTATTGGCGTCAGGTTCATGAGGAATTTTTCACGGAGTGGCTGGAGGAAGCTGGTCTGGCTTTTACACCTGACAGCAAGGTGGTTTTAGAAGAATTTCGTAAAGTTTATCCATTATAGAACAAGGCTGGGCAAAAACTGTCCAGCCTTCGATGTTTAATGGGAATAACTGTATGACGCAGTGGTTGATTGCTCAAAGCACTGCTTTTAGGTGGTGGATAGGACTTGCGAAGCAAGGTTCCTAAGTATTTGTTCGCTACTTAGCTCCAAAGATGACCTATGAAGATGGAAAACAATGTTTTCTTTATCTGCAACCTCCAACAGTCTCCCAGACTGTTGGAGCTGTGCGGGGGTGGGAAAATTGAAAAGGTTTGGGGAACCTTTTCAACTTTTGTTTAATTAGTCGAAGTTCTTTCCCACTTTCTTTTTGGTTTGGATCTTATTTTCCAAAAGGGGTGAAAAATGGTATAATAAGTACGATATTGTACAGAAAAGAGAAATGTTATGCCAAATTATGCCATTATTTTAGCAGCGGGGAAAGGTACCCGTATGAAATCAGATCTGCCCAAGGTTCTTCATAAGGTTGCAGGGATCTCTATGTTGGAGCATGTCTTCCGTAGTGTTGGAGCTATCTCACCTGAAAAGACCGTAACGGTTGTGGGTCACAAGGCGGAATTGGTAGAAAAGGTATTAGAAGGTCAAACAGAGTTTGTCAAACAAACCGAGCAATTGGGAACTGGTCATGCGGTCATGATGGCAGAGCCAGTCTTGGAAGGTCTTGAAGGCCACACCCTTGTCATTGCAGGAGATACTCCTTTGATTACCGGTGAAAGCCTCAAACACTTGATCGACTTTCATATCAACCACAAAAATGTGGCAACGATTCTGACAGCCGAAGCAACCAATCCATTTGGCTATGGTCGGATTGTTCGTAATGACAATGCGGAAGTGCTTCGCATCGTCGAGCAAAAAGATGCGACAGATTTTGAAAAACAAATCAAGGAAATCAATACAGGGACGTATGTCTTTGACAATGCGCGCCTCTTTGAAGCTTTGAAGAATATCAACACCAACAATGCCCAAGGTGAATACTATATCACAGATGTCATCGGTATTTTCCGAGAAGCAGGTGAAAAAGTCGGGGCCTATACGCTCAAAGACTTTGATGAAAGTCTTGGGGTTAATGACCGTGTGGCCCTTGCGACAGCAGAAGGCATCATGCGTCGCCGTATCAACCAAGCTCATATGGTGAATGGAGTGAGCTTTGTTAATCCAGATGCGACCTATATCGATGTCGATGTTGAAATCGCACCGGAAGTGCAAATCGAAGCCAATGTTACCCTAAAAGGGCACACAAAAATTGGGGCTGAAACCGTCTTAACCAATGGAACTTATATTTCGGACAGTGAAATTGGAGTAGGTGCCGTGATTACCAACTCCATGATTGAGGAGAGCACGGTAGCCGACGGCGTGACAGTAGGACCATACGCTCATATTCGTCCAGCTTCTAGCCTCGCTAAAGATGTCCATATTGGAAACTTTGTCGAAGTCAAAGGTTCGTCTATTGGCGAAAATACTAAGGCAGGTCACCTGACCTATATCGGTAATAGTGAAGTCGGCAGCAACGTCAATTTTGGTGCGGGAACCATCACGGTGAATTATGATGGCCAACACAAGTTTAAAACGACCATCGGAAACAATGTCTTTGTTGGTTCGAATTCGACCATCATTGCGCCAGTTGAATTAGGCGACAATTCATTAGTTGGAGCAGGCTCAACCATTACCAAGGATGTGCCAGCTGATGCGATTGCCATTGGTCGTGGCCGTCAAGTGAACAAAGAAGAATATGCTCTTCGTTTGCCCCATCATCCTAAAAATAAATAGGAGATTCGTATGAATTTTGAAGAAAAAACCCTTGAACGCAAGGAACTCTATCAAGGACCGATTTTCAAAGTGGTGACTGATCAAGTAGAGTTGCCTGATGGAAAAGGTCAAGCGCAGCGCGATCTTATCTTCCATAATGGAGCTGTAGCTGTCTTGCCCATCACAGAAGAAGGAAAGACCATCTTGGTCAAACAGTACCGCAAGGCGATCGAAAAGACCTCTGTAGAGATTCCGGCTGGAAAGTTGGAAAAAGGAGAAAATGCAGATCCCAAAGCGGCTGCTCTGCGTGAATTGGAAGAAGAAATTGGCTACACAGCGGATCTAAAGTTGCTCTATGATTTTTATTCAGCCATTGGATTTTGTAACGAACGGATTAAACTCTATGTTGCGACCAACTTGAAAAAGGTGGAAAATCCTCGTCCGCAAGATGCAGATGAGACCTTGGAACTCTTAGAAGTGACTTTGACGGAAGCCAAAGATTTGATCCAGTCTGGCGAAATCTGTGATGCCAAGACGATTATGGCGATCCAATACTGGGAATTAACCAATAAATAGAGGAGGATCCGATGGGAAAACCTTTATTAACCGATGAAATGATCGAGCGGGCACGACGTGGTGAGGATGTCAGAGGGCCAAGAATGGTCGATGAGGAAGAGACAAAAATCATTCGGACAGACCATAGAGGATTTGGTTATGAACGTCCCGTGAGAGAAAAACGCATGGAACGCCCAAGGGCCAGTTATTCGCAAGATACCTTGCAGATCCAAGTGGAACCAACAGTCACAAAGAGTCGTCGCATTGAAGAGCAAAAAGAAAGTGTGCTCCAATCCAAACTCAATACCATTTTATTTTGGATTATTGCGCTCCTCATCGTCTTGATTCTGGCGATTTGGCGTTTGTAAGGTCATCACAAGGAGAAAACTGACATGAAAATTGGAATTATCGCAGCCATGCCACAGGAGTTAAAGATCCTGGTTGAAGCCCTTGAAAATGGGGAAAAGCATCTGCGTCTTGGGAAAGTCTACTATACGGGATCGATTGGTCGCCATGAAGTGGTTCTGGTGGAAAGTGGCATCGGGAAAGTGATGTCTGCTATGAGTGTAGCGATCCTAGCCAATGATTTCAAAGTGGAAGCCATTATCAATACGGGTTCTGCAGGTGCCGTTGCACCTGGAATGTCTGTTGGGGATATCGTCCTTGCGGACAAATTGGCCTATCACGATGTGGATGTGACGGCTTTTGGCTACAAGTATGGCCAGATGGTGGGCCAACCACTTTACTTTGAATCTAGTCGTTATTTCGTATCAGAAATGAAAAAAGTTTTAGCTGAGGAAGCTGCAACGACTCATGTCGGCCTGATTGCAACTGGGGATAGCTTTATCGCGAGCGAAGAAAAGGTTGCAGCGATTCGGGAGCAGTTCCCAGAAGTATTGGCAGTTGAGATGGAGGGGGCAGCCATTGCCCAAGCGGCGCACGCGACTGGACGTCCCTTCATGGTCATTCGCGCCATGAGCGATACAGCAGATCACGCAGCCAATATCTCTTTTGATGAATTTATCGTAGAAGCTGGCGAACGATCGGCTCAAACTTTGATTACTTTCTTGAAGAGATTGGTGTAAAATAAATAATAGACTGAAGGAGTCTCTCAGATAGATAGAAGAGGGATAGGGTGAATTTCATTTAAAATTCATTCTATCCCTCTTACTTTTCTGAAGCGGATTTTTTCAGAAATAGGAAACGTTCATGCTATAATAGGGATTAGTAAAGTAAAGGAGAAATTATGGTGTTATCAAAGAAACGGGCCCGTCATGTGATTGAAGAAATTATTGCCCTCTTTCCGGATGCTAAACCGAGTCTAGATTTTCGTAATCATTTTGAATTATTAGTGGCAGTCATGCTCTCTGCCCAGACGACTGATGCGGCTGTTAACAAAGCGACACCTGGTCTGTTTGCGGCATTTCCAACCCCACAAGCCATGGCAGTAGCTAGTGAAGCAGACATCGCCAAGCATATTTCCAAATTAGGTCTCTATCGCAATAAGGCCAAATTTCTCAAAAAATGTGCCCAACAACTGCTAGACAACTTTGATGGGCAAGTCCCTCAGACCCGTGAAGAGTTAGAAAGCCTGGCAGGAGTAGGACGCAAGACGGCTAATGTCGTATTGAGTGTAGGCTTTGGAATTCCAGCTTTTGCTGTCGATACCCATGTGGAACGGATCTGTAAGCACCATGAGATTGTCAAGAAATCAGCGACACCCTTGGAAGTTGAAAAGCGGGTCATGGATGTTCTGCCAAAAAACGAATGGCTAGCTGCCCATCAAGCCATGATATACTTTGGACGAGCTATCTGCCATCCTAAAAATCCTGAATGCGATCAGTACCCACAACTATATCATTTTGATTAGGAATCAGTTCCTCTGTTCAAAAGAGCAGAGGTTCTTTTTTGTACTAAAACGCATATTTATTAAAAGAGCGGACAAGGGACTAGTTGATCGGATAGGATGTTCTGACTTAGCTGACTATAACTGTTTTTATTGCGACTGATGTCCATCTTCTCCTTTTTGATATCTTATTATATTCATTCATAAATAACGAACATTTTCTAAAATTATTTGGTTTTTTTTAAGAAATAGTGTATAATGATAAAAAATCTAACATAAGGAGATCGTGATGAAAGCAAAAAAACTGTTAGCTCTTGCAGGAGTTTATCTTGCAGGTGCTTTTCTCTTAGCAGCATGTGGCGGTGGTAGTAGTAAACAAGCAACCTACTCGTTTGTTTATTCGGCTGATCCAAATACCTTGGATTACATTACAGCGACTCGTACAACAACTTCGGATATCACTAGTAACCTGGTGGATGGTCTTCTTGAAAATGACCAATACGGGAACTTTGTGCCAAGTCTAGCAGAAGATTGGACTGTCTCTGAAGATGGATTAACCTATACCTACAAACTTCGCAAGGATGCCAAATGGTATACCAGTGAAGGGGAAGAGTATGGAAAAGTGACGGCTCAAGACTTCGTGACAGGGATCCAACATGCCGTCGCAGCAAAATCAGAAGGTCTCTTCTTGATTCAAAATTCGATCAAAGGTTTGGATGCTTACGTCAAAGGGGAAACCAAGGACTTTAATACCGTCGGGGTCAAAGCTTTAGATGACCACACCATCCAATATACCTTGGTCCGTCCTGAAAGCTTCTGGAACTCAAAAACAACCTCAGGTGTTCTTTTCCCTGTTAACGCTAAATTCTTGGAATCTCAAGGAAAAGACTTTGGTTCTTTGAAACCGAGTAGCATCTTGTACAATGGTCCTTACTACTTGAAATCATTAACTTCTAAATCTGAAATCGAGTTGGTGAAAAGCAAAGACTATTACGATGCTAAAAATGTTCACATTGACAATGTTAAATTAACCTTCAATGATGGATCAAACCCAGATTCAATTATCAAAGGCTTTGAAAAAGGTCAATACTCCTTTGCGGGTGTGATGCCAAACAGCTCGACTTATAAGAATGTGAAGAAGAACTTTGGCAACAATATCGTTTATGGCTTACAGCTGGGAACTTCTTACTATCTTGGCTTTAACTTGGATCGTCAAAAGTACGACCACACAGGCAAAACGACCGATGAACAGAAAGCTTCTACCAAGAAAGCTATCTTGAACAAGGACTTCCGTCAAGCAGTGAACTTTGCCTTTGACCGTAAATCGTATGCGGCGCAAGTTTCAGGTTCAGATGCTGCTGAGAAGACTCTTCGTAGCACTTTGGTACCCCCAACTTATGTCCAAATCAATGGAGAAGACTTTGGAAAAGCCGTTGAAAAACAATTGGTGACTTATGGAGATCAATGGAAGGGTGTTAGCCTAGAAGATGGTCAAACAAGCCTCTATAATCCTGAAAAGGCCAAAGCTTCATTTGCCAAAGCCAAAGCTGAATTGCAAAAACAAGGGGTTCAATTCCCGATCCATTTGGACTACATTGTCAGCCAAATGGACAGCAGCATGGTCCAACAAGCTAGCTCCTTCAAACAGTCTGTAGAGTCAACCCTTGGTGTGGAAAATGTTGTGGTGGATCTTCAAAAAGTATCAGATGATGATTTCCAAAACATCACCTACTTCAGTGATAATGCAGCAGCTAGAGACTATGATATCTCAGGTGGTGGCTGGCAACCAGACTATCAAGACCCATCAACTTATCTTGAAAGTATCAGTCCAGTGAACGGTTCCGTTTCATACTATCTTGGTATTGATGCAGGATCAAATAACCCAGCTATTGCAGCGGTTGGGTTGGATCAGTACGCTAATATGCTGAAGGATGCCGATGCTGAATTATTGGATCAAGCAAAACGTTATGAAAAATATGCTGTAGCCCAAGCTTGGTTGACAGATAGTTCCATTACGCTTCCAACCGTTTCAAATGGTGGAGCACCAATGCTTCAACGGACAGTACCATATAGCCGTGCTTCTTCATGGGTTGGTACAAAAGGAACAGGAAGTAACTACAAATATCTGAAATTGACCGATGATGTAGTGACCACAAAAGAATTTGACAAGGCCAAAGAAGAATGGTTGAAGAAAAAAGCAGAATCCAATAAAAAAGCTCAAGAAGATCTCAAAGATCATGTTGAGAAGAAAAAATAAATAATCCATCATTGTTCCATCAATGAGGATAAAAAAAGTCGGAGCCGTCATGTGAGGGCTCCGGTTTTTTTAGGTCTCGAATGTTAGTTTGTCTCATTCTTTTAGATGAAAGATAAATAAATCACCCGCTATTGAACTGCACCCAAAATAATAGATTTGTTGGGTATAGCTCATAAACGGGTGATGATTATTCTATTCGCTAAATCTTAAAAAATAGCCATCTGGGTCTATAACCGCAAATTCATGAGGATGGATATAATGATCACCAACACGAAATTTTCTTTTGTTATACCCTATGCTTTTTAGCGAAAGCGTTTCCTATTTAAAAAAACTCTAAAAAATGATAAAATATCTGTAAGTCAACACCTTTAAGGAGATTAAGTATCATGAAAAACAAAATAATATTAAGCTCTGTAACGCTTCTATCTGCATTTATACTAGCAGCATGCGGAAACGGAGAAAAGAAAGCAACAGAAACTGTTGCAGCATCAACAACTGAAGTCGCTAAAGAAACTACGGCTGCACCAACGACAAAAGCTCAAACAACAACTCCTGGGTCTTCTTCTGGGGCAAAAGAAATATCCCTTGTAGATACTCAACGTATCGGAAATGAAAAATTTGGTTATATCAATATCCCTAAAGATTGGGTCGTACACACTACTCGAAGTAGCAAAGCGCTCGAATATTTATCACCAGACAAAAAAAATGCATTAATAATGGACTCAAACACTAAAGATACTGTTAAACTTGGCCCCAACGAAACCTTTGACGCAGAGTTACTTGCGAACCGTTTATATAGCTCATTCGGAAAACACAAAAATCGAACTAGTATAGAAGGTGTAAAAGCTATATTTGCCGGTGGGGACGCTTTCTTAATAAAAGTAACAGTTAAAGATGGGAGTACTTTATACGTATGGGTATTCCAAAAAGGAGATAAAGTATACACAATCATAATCCAAGGTTCAGAAGATATGATTAAATCCTTAAGACCTGTTCTCGAGCAATCTTGGGGCTTAGATCCAAATACTCCGGGGAAATAATCCCTAAAAGAGACTAATCAATGTGATTAGTCTCTTTCTTTATCGTTACGCTCTTGTAGCCGACTCTTCGCGCAAAATCCAATACTTCATACTGTCATAATACTGACCTTGGTAGCAGCGGACTTTCCGAATTTGTCCTTCTTTTAGGAAGCCTAATTTCTTAGCAACAGCTATCATCTCACCCTTTCCATTCCAAGTCGTCATCCCAATATGTTCGAGCGCATCAGTTTCTCAGAAAATGATACCGCACTTCACAAATTCATTTTTTAGAATCTGTTTTTGCATCACTTGATTATCCGCATGCGTATCGATGCGAATATTCTCGTAATGGTCCGTGCAGTAATCAACGATAGCTTTCATGATTTCTTGAGCATTGGCGTCACTGGATTTACAGATTTGTTAATTTATATTTATCTACTGAAAAAGAGGCCAACAGCCTCCTTTTTCTTATTCACTAAATCTTAAAAAATAGCCATCTGGATCTAAAACTGCAAATTCATGAGGATAGATATAATGGTCGTCAACACGAAATTTTCTTTTGGTCAATGGGCGATAAATGGGATAATTGGATTCTAACAACTTCTGATAAAGTCTAGGAACATCCTCTATGCCAAAGGAGATGTTGACTCCACGACCAAAGGGGTAGTTTAGTTCAGCTAGTTCCTCCTTACTCCCCTCCTCTAGCATTAGTTGGCAATCTTCAAGAGATAGGAAGAGAAAGTTTTCTTCTGGTCGCTCATATTCGATGGTAAAACCCAACAAATCACAGTAGAAGGAACGGGACTGTTCTATATTTGAGACCATAAACTCGGGAATCACTGCATTGTAGTCCATAAAGAAAATCCTTATAATTCAATCTCCAAGACAATCGGTGTGTGGTCTTGGCGAGCGCCTGAGTCAATCATATCTGACTTGGTAACCTTATCTGCAATGCGGTTTGAGGTTAACCAATAGTCGATTCTCCAGCCTGTATTGTTGATTTTTGAAGTCTTGCTGCGTTGTGCCCACCAAGTGTAGCGTTCTGGAACATCACCATGGATATGGCGGAAGGTATCTGTAAATCCTTTGGCTAAAAGGTTTGTAAATCCTTCACGTTCTTCGTCTGTGAAACCTGGTGAACGGCGGTTGCTGGCTGGGTTGGCAAGGTCAATTTCCTTGTGGGCAACGTTGTAGTCCCCAGTTGCTAGGACAGGCTTTTGCTTGTCTAGTTCAGCCAAGTACTCCGCATAGTTGACATCCCAAACTTGACGTTCTTCCAAACGTTTGAGGCCATCACCAGCATTAGGAGTGTAGACCTGAGTCACGAAAAATGTATCAAATTCTAGAGTGATAATGCGGCCTTCTGAATCCATGGTAGATGGTGCGCCGATTTCTGGGAAAGTGATCGTTGGAGTCAGTTCTTTCTTATAGAGGAACATGGTTCCAGCATATCCTTTACGGGCAGGCTCTTGAGAGGAACGCCAAGTATTTTCATACCCAGGGAAGAGCTCCTCGAGGATTTCGAGGTGTTTCTTTGTAGGACCTGTGGCTGATAGCTTGGTTTCTTGGATAGCGATAATATCCGCATCTTCGGCCACCAAGGTTTGGAGGACGTCTTGTGATAATTTGGCACGCGCAGAGTCGCTCGTGAGTGCAGCGTTTAGGGAATCAATATTCCATGAGATCAGTTTCATTGTATTTCCTTTTCTTGACAAAATAGATAATTTTATTATAACAAAAATTTAGTTTTATTCTGATCTGAATGCCTTGAAATATCGATTGAAATCATTTATAATAGTTTGAATTCACTGAATGAAAGGGTGTCCCCTATGAAATTTTACTCTTATGACTATGTATTGAGTCAGATCAGCCAGCAAAATTGGGTGACTATCGGGATCTCGATTTTTCTCATTGTACTGACTGGTTTTTTTGCGGTGAAAGCCTATCGGGAGAAACACGATAGCAAATTCCGCGAACTATCCATTATTTCCATTTTGACTCTGGTTACAGTGGCCTTGATCGGGATCAGCAATTTCCAAATTAGTAAAAGTAATAACGACCAATTCCAACGTTCATTGCATTTTATTGAAGTGATTTCAAAGGAATTGAATGTTAAAAAAGAAACCATCTATGTCAATACTTCTGCAGCTACAGATGGAGCAATTCTAAAAGTTGGGAAGGATTACTATCGGGCGATCGCTGGATCGGATCCAGATAGCTACTTATTAGAAAAGATGAATCTGTATAAGACAGATGTAGAACTCGTGGAGGTCACCAAATGACATATAATTTTATTGAAATTTTTATCAAATTAGCGCTAGGTCTGATTTCATTGGTGTTTGTAATCAATGTGACAGGGAAAGGCAATCTTGCACCTAGTTCAGCGACTGACCAAATTCAAAACTATGTTCTTGGTGGGATTATTGGGGGTGTCATCTATAATAGTTCGATTACGATTCTCCAATATGTGGTCATTCTCTTGATGTGGACCATTTTAATTCTACTTTTGAAATGGCTCAATACCAACGTTCGTTTTATGAAACACTTGATCGATGGAAAACCAACGGTCATCATTAAAAATGGAAAGCTTGATCCAGAAGCTTGTCGTTCCAAAGGACTTTCTGCTTCAGATGTTGCCTTGAAATTACGTGGACAAGGGATTTTTCAATTGAAAGATGTGAAGCGCGCTGTGATTGAGCAAAATGGTCAATTGATTATCGTCCGTTCGGGAGATGAGAATCCAAAATATCCAATTATTACAGATGGCGTGGTTCAGCTTGAAATTTTGGAAACAATTGGGAAAAGTGAAGAGTGGTTGCTAGCTGAATTGGAAAAAGAAGGCTATGACAACGTTTTGGATATTTTCATTGCTGAGTATGACAAAGGAACGATCAACGTTGTGACCTATTAGTGAGGAGTCGAAAGACTCTTTTTCTATTGTGAAATGATAAAAAAATAATGTAAATTGCTCTTCCTTTTCTTGAGATACAGATCGAAAAATAGTAAAATGGAAGGTAAGTGTTACAGAGAATAGAAGGGCAAAAAGTTCATGAAGAAAAAAATACGGAAGTTTGAAAATCATTCGATTACACGCAGACTTTATCTGTTATTTAGTTTGATTTGTCTTCTTTTTTTGGTTCTGATTGCCCGGCTTGGCTACATGCAGATTACCCACCAAGCTTATTACACGGATAAGTTAGCTAAGGCAACGAAAAAGACAGTCAAGCAAGGAAGTGTGCGAGGACAAATCTATGATGCCACTGGGAAGCCCTTGGTGGAAAATGTTGGAAAGCAAGTCTTGACCTTTACGCGGGATCGGAAAATGACGGCCCAAGAAATGAGAGAGACAGCTGGAAAACTCTTGCAGTATGTTGATGTGGAGAATCCCAAGGTGACTGAACGCCAGGAAGTGGACTATTATCTTGCCAATACCAAGGTATACAAAGAAGTGGTCGACCACCTGTCTGACAAAAAGAAATTTGATACCGATGGCAACCGCCTGCCGGAAGCCAAGATTTATCAAGCAGCCGTGGATAGTATTGACCCTTCAAAACTTGGCTATACAGATGATGAAAAAAAGATCATTTATCTTTACAGTCAGATGAATGCTGTGGAGAATTTTGCGACGGGGATTATTTCAACGCAGCCACTAGGAGCTGAACAAATCGCAACGATTGCTTCAGATAGTCAGGACCTTCCAGGTATTGCGATTACCACTAGCTGGGACCGTAAGGTTCTGGATACGCCACTTGCCTCTATCATCGGAAGTGTCTCGACCGAGCAGGCTGGGCTTCCTGCTGAAGAGGTCGATCAGTATGTTAAAAAAGGCTATGCACTCAACGACCGTGTTGGAACCTCTTATCTCGAAAAGGAGTATGAGGATGTCCTTCAAGGAAAACGAAGTGAAAAAGAAATTCTCCTAGATAAAAATGGGAACATGGAAAAGGTGGTTGACATCGCAAAAGGGGCCAAAGGGGAAAACCTCAAGCTTTCGATTGACTTGGATTTCCAAAAAGGAGTGGAGGATATTCTTCGCTCTGCCTTCAGTTCTGAGTTACAAGCTGGAAATGCCACCTTCTCCGAAGGCGTCTACGCGGTTGCTTTAGAGCCTGATACGGGGAAAGTCCTTGCCATGGCTGGTATTAAACACCAAATCGGCAGCCAAGATTTATCAGCAGATGCTTTGGGAACTGTGACCAATGTTTTTGTCCCAGGTTCTGTAGTCAAAGGAGCCACCTTGACTTCTGGTTGGGAAAATGGTGCCATTTCCGGCAATCAGGTGCTGACCGATCAGCCCATTGTTTTTGCAGGATCTGCTCCTATTAATTCTTGGTTCACTCAATACGGTAGCCGTTCCATCAATGCGGTGGAAGCTTTGGAATATTCTTCCAATACCTATATGGTCCAAATTGCCCTCAAGATGATGGGACAACCTTATCGTCCCAATATGACCTTACAAGTGGATCAGGTCGATCCGGCCATGAAAAAATTGCGTTCAACCTTTGCCGAGTATGGTCTTGGAACGTCAACGGGGATTGACCTTCCCAATGAATCGACAGGCTTTATTCCAAAAGAGTATACAGTTGGCAATTATTTGACCAATGCCTTTGGTCAGTTTGACAACTATACACCAATGCAATTGGCCCAATATGCGGCAACGGTTGCCAATGATGGCAAGCGGGTTCGTCCTCATGTCGTCGAAGGCATCTATGACAATAATGATCAAGGTAGCCTTGGTCAGTTGAAAAAGACGATCGAAACCAAAGAACTCAATCAGGTGCATATCTCGGCTGAAGATATGGCTTTGATCAAGCAAGGCTTCTACCAAGTGGCCAATGGAACGAGTGGGTTAACGACAGGGAAAACGGTTGGTCGTGGGGCCAGCGTGCCCATCAGTGCCAAAACCGGTACTGCCGAAACCTCTGTAGACGGTGGCAAGCAAGCTATCAATACCAATGTGGTGGCTTATGCCCCTTCAAACAACCCAAAGATTGCGGTCGCAGTGGTCTTTCCGCATAATACCAACCTCCAAGCGACCGTCAGCAATTTGATTACGCGCGACATTATCAATTTATACAATCAGAAACACCCTATGAATTAGAGAGGAAACTATGCTCTATCCAGCACCTATTGCAAAATTAATTGACAGCTATTCCAAGTTGCCAGGAATTGGGATCAAAACAGCGACCCGTCTTGCTTTTTACACCATTGGCATGTCAGATGATGATGTCAATGAATTTGCCAAGAACTTACTCAATGCCAAGCGAGAGCTGGGTTATTGCAGTATTTGTGGCAATTTGACCGATGAAGAGACTTGCGAGATTTGCCGAGACGAAACGCGGGATCCATCCATTCTTCTTGTTGTAGAAGATAGCCGAGATGTCTCTGCTATGGAAAATATCCAGGAATACCACGGTCGCTATCATGTCTTGCATGGCTTGATCTCGCCCATGAATGGTGTGGGACCTGATGACATCAATCTCAAGAGTTTGCTTAGTCGCTTGATGGATGGGACAGTTACTGAGGTGATTGTTGCGACCAATGCGACGGCAGATGGGGAAGCGACATCTATGTATATCTCACGCGTCCTCAAACCAGCTGGTATCAAGGTGACTCGTTTAGCACGGGGACTAGCAGTTGGAGCCGATATCGAGTATGCGGACGAGGTGACCCTGCTCCGTGCGATCGAAAATCGGACAGAATTATAAGGGTCGTCCTTTCACAAGGACGGTCATTGTGGTATACTATCAAGTAGAAATCAAGGGAACAATTAGGGAGAAACTATGAGTAAACAAGACTTAATCCTATTGTATGGTGGACGTAGTGCAGAGCGTAAAGTATCTGTTCTTTCAGCAGAAAGCGTGATGCGCGCGATTGATTACCAAGCATTTTCAGTTCAAACCTACTTTATTACACAGTCAGGAGATTTCATCCAGACGCAAGCTTTTGAAGAGAAGCCAGCGGATGATGAGAAATTGATGACCAACGATACAGTGGACTGGTCTAAAAAAGTGGCACCATCAGCGATTTATAAGGAAGGAGCAGTGGTCTTTCCGGTTCTTCATGGACCAATGGGGGAAGATGGTTCCATTCAAGGCTTCTTAGAAGTCTTGAAGATGCCTTATGTTGGCTGTGGCATCTTGGCTTCTAGTGTGGCAATGGACAAGATCACCACCAAACGGGTTTTGGAATCTGCAGGGATTCCACAAGTTCCTTATGTAGCTGTAGTAGAAGGCGATGATATAGATGAGAAAATTGCTACAGTTGAAGCGACTCTCTCTTATCCTGTCTTTACCAAACCATCCAATATGGGTTCTAGCGTCGGCATTTCAAAAGCTGAAAACCAAACAGAGCTTCGGGCTGCTCTTGAGTTAGCCTTCAAATACGATAGCCGGATTTTGGTTGAGCAAGGGGTCAATGCGCGTGAAATCGAAGTTGGCCTTCTTGGAAACTATGATGTGAAAAGTACCTTGCCTGGTGAAGTTGTCAAAGATGTGGCCTTCTATGATTATGAAGCCAAATACATTGACAATAAAATTACTATGGCCATTCCTGCTTCATTAGATCCAGAAGTTGTAACAACCATGCGGACGAATGCTGAAAAAGCCTTTCGTGCGATCGGTGGTTTGGGCTTAGCTCGTTGTGATTTCTTCTATACGGATAAAGGAGAGATCTTCTTAAATGAGCTCAATACCATGCCAGGCTTTACCCAATGGTCTATGTATCCCTTACTTTGGGACAATATGGGACTTAACTATACAGATTTGATCACCAAGTTAGTAGAGCTTGGAAAAGAAGTCTTCCAAAAACACGAAGCACATTTGTTGTAAGAATAGGGAGAGTGGGACAGAAATCGGTCATTCGTAGAATTCGATTTCGTCGTCTCACCTCCGCACAGTTGAGTAGGACTGTAAAGCTGATGAAATCAGCCTAGTAGAGCCCACTCAACCACTGCGTCTTGCTCGACAATCCAAAAACAATCAAGAGGCTAGGACTTCTGTCCCAGCCACTTTTTTTGTGGCTTAGAATATGGTATAATGAGAAGAATTTGATAGGAGCGTCCCCGTTATTGTGGGCGCAATGAAAGATTGAGGAGTCGGATATGAATCTCACCTTACATGAAGTTGCTCATCTTGTACATGCAAAAAATGATATCAGCCAATTTGAAGATGTAGCTCTCGTCAAGCCTGAATTTGACAGCAGGTTGATTGGGCCGGGAGACTTGTTTGTTCCCTTAAAAGGAGCGCGTGATGGTCATGATTTCATCGAGACAGCTTTTGAAAATGGCGCTGTCGCTACCTTTTCAGAAAAAGTGATTGAAGGGCATCCGTATATTTTAGTGGAAGATGTGTTAACTGCTTTTCAAGCATTGGCTGCAGCCTATCTTCAAAAAACGAAAGTAGATGTGTATGCAGTGACGGGATCTAACGGGAAAACAACCACAAAAGATATGCTGGCCCAGCTCTTGTCCACCACCTACCTAACCTATAAAACACAGGGAAACTACAATAATGAAATTGGTCTGCCTTATACGGTTCTCCATATGCCAGAAGGGACGGATAAACTCGTCCTTGAAATGGGGCAAGACCATCTAGGAGATATCCATCTTCTCTCAGAAATTGCCCATCCAAAAGCTGCTATTGTCACCCTCATTGGGGAAGCCCATTTGGAATTCTTCAAAGATCGAAGCGAGATTGCAAAAGGAAAACTCCAGATTGCGGATGGCATGCCAGAAGGTGGCCTTCTGGTGGTTCCAGCAGATCCGATCGTGAATGCCTACCTCCCTAACGAGCAAAAAGTCGTCCGCTTTGGTCCGGATGAGGAGATTTTCCTTACCGAGTTGGTAGAGCGAAAGGATAGCTTGACTTTCCGAACGAATTTCTTAAAAGAAGCCATTGATCTTCCTGTCACTGGAAAATACAATGCAACCAATGGCATGATTGCAGCTTATGTTGCTCTGCAAGAAGGAGTGAGTGAAGCGGCGATTCGGGATAGTTTTGCGACCTTGCAATTGACCCGCAATCGAACAGAATGGAAGAAGGCAGGTAACGGAGCAGATATCTTATCTGATGTTTACAATGCTAATCCGACAGCTATGCGCTTGATTTTAGAAACTTTCTCGACTATTCCTGCTAATCCAAATGGCCGGAAGCTGGCAGTTCTCGCCGATATGAAAGAACTAGGGGAGCAATCGATTGATCTCCACAACCAAATGATCCTCAGCCTCTCACCAGATGTTTTGGATACCGTTATTTTCTATGGCCAAGACATTGCAGGATTGGCTCAGTTGGCGAGTCAGATGTTTCCACTCGGACATGTCTATTATTTCAAGAAGACAGCTGAGGAAGACCAGTTTGAGGACATGGTCAAACAAGTCAAGGAAAGCTTGAAAGAGCAGGACCAAATCCTCATCAAGGGAAGCAATTCCATGCATTTAGCCAAATTGGTAGAGGAGTTGGAGAATGGCGAGTAATAATGTACTAAAGAACATTCAGCGCTTGATTTCAATCACCAATACAGGCTTAGCGTTCTCAAAAGATCCATTTGATCAAGAGCGCTATCAGGATATTCGTGCCATTTTACAGGATCTTGTGAGAGAAACGACTGATTTGAATCCACAAGAATTATCGGATTTGTTTAGACCGACAGACCATTACGACACTCCCTTGATTGATGTTAGGGCATGGATTGTCAAAGATGGAAAACTTTGTCTGGTGAAAGGTCAGGGAGAAGAGACCTGGGCCTTGCCGGGTGGCTTTGGTGAGGTTGGCTATTCTCCGACGGAAAACATTTTAAAGGAAATCCAAGAAGAAACGGGCTATTCTGCGCGTGTAATCAGATTGTTGGCAGTATTTGATACCAATCGCTACCAATTGCAAAGTCGCCAATATGTGAAATTGGTATTTGAATGTGAATTATTAGATGGAAATTTTGAAAAGAACCAGGAAATTTCCGACCTTGCATTTTTTGAGAGAGAGAAAATGCCTGCTCTTTCTACCAAGCGCAATACAGAAGAACAATTGAACTTCCTTTGGGAGGTCTATGATGGGAAACGAGATTTGTATTGTGATTAAAAACGATCTATAAATTAAAGGAATAGAAAAATGACACTTTGGGATTTATTGTTTACTAACCAAAAATCAGCCCCGCCTGAGTTTGGACTCTGGTACGTTTTCATGCCAGTTTCTTTGATCGTCATTGGCTACTTTTCAATCAAATATGCCCAGTCGAAAAGTTACCAACGCTTTTGGTATTGGGCGCAATTGATTCAAGTCTTGAGTATCAATACTTGGTATATGTGGGCGCACATGCCTTTGTCCGATAGCCTTCCTTTTTACCATTGTCGCTTGGCCATGTTGGTGATCCTTTTTGCACCGAAACGAACAGTGGTAAAACAGTATTTCGCCCTTCTTGGGGTGTTTGGGTCAATCGCTGCTCTGCTTTATCCAGTATTTGATCCTTTCCCATTCCCACATATTACGGCACTGAACTTAATCTTTAGCCACTGGGCTCTTTTTGCCAATTGTTTGCTCTATTTGCAAAGGGAGTACCAACCCATGCGTGTCACAAGTTGGTCCATCTGCGGAATTACTTTTGGATTGAATGCTTTGATTTTTCTAATCAATAGCTTGACGAATGGAGATTATGGTTTTCTTCGCCATCCGCCTTTGATTGGAGATCAAGGCCCACTCCTCAATTACGTGATCGTTAGTAGCGTGATGTCAGTGGCGATTGTTTTGGTTCATGTTTTATGGAAATCTAGATTTGTAGAAAAAAACGAATTGTCTCGCCTGAATTAAGGAGGTTATATGCATCATTTTTTCACTACGGAAGCAACAGCACCACCAGCTATTTCAGTACTTTGGTATAGTATCATGGTCTTGTTCGTTGTGACAGCGATTTTGGTGTCACTGCGTTTTTATCGAAGCGACCAATTTAAGAAATGGTTTCAATGCTTACAGGCTTTTCAGTTGATCAGCTTGTATCTGTGGTATTTTTTCTATCAGATTCCTTGGTCCAATAGCCTGCCTTTCTATCATTGCCGCTTGGCCATGTTTGCAGTCTTGCTCTTGCCAGACCGTTGGAAGAGCAAGCAGTACTTTGCCTTGATGGGAGTGAGTGGAGCGATTTTTGCCTTGGGTTATCCAGTCTTTGATCCCTATACCTTCCCTCATATTACGAGCTTTTCCTTTTTACTTGGGCATTACTGTCTCTTGATCAATTCTTTGGTTTATCTCTTACGGTGGTATGATCGAAATCTCTTAAAAAAAAGTCAGATTGTTCTCTACACCTTTGTTTTGGATTTGTTCCTGGTTGGGGTCAATCAATTAACGGGAGGAAACTATGGCTTGATGGCTCGCCCACCGATTATGAGAGGGGATAAGGTGTGGCTCAATTATCTCGTTGTTTCGAGTATATTGGCCTTGGCCTTGGTCCTCTTTAATCAGATCTTCCAAAGAAGAAGTGAGCGGGTGAAAGTGACCAAATAAGAGTGGAAAAGGTTGGGATAGTAAGTTCTCAACCTTTGTTCGTTAAAGGAGAAAACATGAAGCGATTTTTACTGATGATCAGTCTCTTTTTAGGATTTGTTGTCTCCATAGTAGTAGCCCAAGCAGATGAGCAGGTTCGCTATTCGATTGAATCCTATGTGGGACACCTTCAATTGCAGGAAGATAGTCAAGCTATTTTTACACAGGAAATTACCTATCAGTTTCAGACGGGTTACAATGGCCAGTATGTGACCTTAGGAAGTGCAGCCCCGCTGCCAAAAGGGTTTAAGATTCATCGAAATCCTCAGGTGGAAGCCTATGTGGACGGGGAGAAGCGTGAGATTCGTGTAGAGGAAACGGATCTCAAAGATGGCCGGCAATTAAAAATATACAATTCCAGAATTGTAGGAGGAAAGGTTCAGATCAAAGTAATCTGGAAGATAGACCATCTCTTGAATTTGTACAATGATATTGCAGAACTAAATTGGTTTCCTATTTCAGATGGAGATGAAAAAGTTGCGAAATTAGATTTTTATGTGGATGGTTTGGATGCCAAGCAGGGAGACTTGTATGCTCATACCGGTTATTTTAATCCACCAGTTCAGGTTGAACGGACTGCGACAGGTTACCATCTTTGGACAAAGGACTTTCCTAAGAATGGAAAGCTTGAACTGCATGCTTATTGGCCAATGACGGATTCCCTTCGTCAGTCTCAATCGAGCTCTATTCAAAAAGAAAATAGAAAAGACACATTCCTAAAAAAAGAAACATCCATACAACAAAAAACAGTCATCTACAAGACGCTGTTTCTCAAAGTCGTTCCAATTGTATCGATTCTTTTATTTATCCTCGCTTTCATTCCATGGATCCGGTATTTTATCAGTACCAGAACTCGTCGGATTGCAAAAGGAGTACGGTTATACGAACCTCCACAGAATTTACCACCCTTTGTCCTAGCTAAGGCCTTGTATCAACTTGATTTTGAACAGATGGTGATGTCTAGAGAGAAAGGGCAACTAAAATTTAATCATCTCATTCAAGCAACCATATTGGATCTTATTGATCGAGGAAATCTTCGGTTGACGAGAGATGAAAATGGGGAAACCTTGACCTGTATTCACCATGAAGGCTTGGCTGATTTTGAATTGAAGTTTATTGAAATGATCTTTGATCAAAAAACTGAAATCAGGATCAGCGAGGTATTCTCAAAGTATAAAATTAATCAGGCAGCCCTAAAAAAAGATTTCCGAGCTGCTAAAACAGACACACAACGAGACCGTATTCGAAAGATCGGAAGTGATGTTCGATCGCTTTTAAAAAAGGATGCCCAGCAATTGTCAAAAGGTGTCGACAAGGAAATTGCAAAATTAGGATTGCCCTCTTATTTTAGAGACTTAACTGAGAAAGAAGAAGCCCTTTCAAAAACAGGCTGTGCCTTACACTTTTGGATCTTACTGATCTTATTTGTGAGCATGTGTTTCTTATCTTTTGGATTTGGTTCCCATCTATCTTCCTTCTATTTTTGGATGATTGTATTGTTGATCGTCTTCTTCATTCCATTTTATATTGTTGTAAAACTTCGTGAAGATCATCTACAATCTTTAGAAAACTTGGATGCACAATTTAAATGGATGGCCTTCCGAAATATGATCCAAAGTATTCCAAATTTCAACCAAGCAGAGCTTGAGAGTATTGTCCTATGGAATCGGATCTTAGTCTATGCAACCCTGTATGGTCAAGCTAAAAAAGTGAGCCAGGTACTCCAAAATCACCGAATTGCTATACCATATGAAGACTGGGACACTGTTCTTTGGCTAACGACCTCTTCAAATTCCTACCTAGACGGCTCGACCTTAATGAGTTATGCTGATGATTCCTATAGTGTTTCAAGCTTTTCTGTTAACTCCTCAGATGGGAGTGGTGGTTTTGACGGCGGTGGCTTCTCTGACGGCGGTGGTGGTGGAGGATTCGGGGCCTTCTGATAGCCGCGATAAGAGGCTCTTTGTCAACTGTAGTGGGTTGATGAAAAGTTATAACCTGGAGAGAACCAAATTGGTTCTCTCCTTTTTGATG
>NZ_JAAPAW010000002.1:0-17687 GCF_014435245.1 Streptococcus sp. IMAU 99161
CCGAACACAGTAGTTAAGCCCTAGAACGCCGGAAGTAGTTGGGGGTTGCCCCCTGTGAGATATGGAAGTCGCTTAGCTTTTTTCCGCCATAGCTCAGTTGGTAGTAGCGCATGACTGTTAATCATGATGTCGTAGGTTCGAGTCCTACTGGCGGAGTTATAAATTTTCTCTAGATCAATTTAATTGATCTTTTTTTTATTTTCAAATTTTAAAATAGTTTCTTTTCATTAGTTAATGTTGAGACTCAATTGTAAATTATTAAAAAAAAACGCATTCTATCGGGTTATGACTAGATAGAATGCGTTTTTAAATTTAAGATAGATTGTAGTAGATGGATTGAGTTATGACTAGATCTGATGTTTTTTCTTCTCTAATCTTTATTTCTTTTGTTGTGGGAAAAATGCTTCGTACAAGGCCTTAATAGCTTTTTCCTCTTGTTCTTTATTGACTACAAACATAATAGAAACTTCACTGGAACCTTGCGAAATCATTTGGATATTGATTTGATTATCTGAAAGTGCTTTGGTGGCTGTTGCTGTAACTCCGACTTGACTTTTCATTTTTTCACCAACAATCATGATAATTGATAGGTTATGCTCAATTTCTGCAGAATCAACCTCTAATTTTTGGGTTAATTGTTTTAAAATTTCTTGTTCCTTGATTGGGGTTAATTCACGAGATCGAAGGATAATGGACAAGTCGTCAATACCTGTTGGCATGTGTTCCCAACTGATGTTTAGGTCTTCTAAAACTTGTAGGACTTTGCGACCAAAACCAACTTCTCGGTTCATAAGATATTTGGTCGTATTGATACTAACAAAGCCAGAATCTCCTGCAATACCAACGACTGTTACGTGTTCGTTAGTATGTTCTAAGACGATCCGAGTTCCTGGATGGTCTGGATTGTTTGTATTTTTAATGACCAGTGGAATACGTCCGCGATAGGCTGGAACTAAGGCTTCATCATGTAAGACAGAGAAACCAGCGTAAGCCAATTCACGCATTTCTTTGTAGGTTAATTCTGGAATGGAGTGTGGATTTTCTATAATTCCAGGGTGAGCTGCAAAGATACCATTTACATCTGTAAAGTTTTCATACAGGTCAGCTTTTACACCGGCAGCAATGATGGATCCGGTAATATCTGATCCTCCACGTGAAAATGTACAAATTTCTCCGTCTTGGGTTACTCCGAAAAATCCAGGGATAACAAGAACCTCACTAGAATCTTTTAGTTCTTCGATTTTATCGTAACTTGACGGAATAATACGGGCGTTTGAAGGTTCAGATGTTACAGTAATGCCAGCCTCTTTTGGGTGGATATATTTAGCTTCCAGTCCTTCATGGTTGAAATAAGCTGCAATGAGTTTTGCATTATTATTTTCACCAGCTGCTAAAAAAGCATCATAAGTAAAAGGGTTTCCTTTTTTAGGTAGCTCAGTTAAAGCATAGATGTTTTCTGCTATTTCTTGAATAATGGATGGCTTTAGGCCTAATTCCTCTGTAATGGTCCGGTAGCGTTCAATAATCCATTGTTGTGTTTGTTTAACATCTTTTTCTGCTGTGAATTCTTTGTAATATTTAATGAGTGCATCGGTAACTTTTGTATCTTCTGGATATCGTTTGCCAGGTGCAGATACAACAACAAATCTTCTTTCTGGATCATCTTTGACAATATTGAGAACTTTTTTTAATTGAGAAGCAGATGCGAGGGAACTACCTCCGAATTTAATAACTTTCATATAGACTCCTTCATAGTTTCATTCCTCCATTATACCAAAGTTCATGCATGCTTACAATGTATTTTATACGCGCTATTTAAAGAAATCAACTAAATGTTTTATAGAGGTCACATTTTTACAATTCTGTTACATATTAAAGATATATTTTACTATTGGTTGTTTTTATGATATGATGGTTATAATTCAAAAAAAGTTTTATATTCAAAATATTTAATATGGAAACAAAAGGAGTTCATCATGTTTGAAACTATTTTATATTCTATAGAGAATGATATCGCAAGCATTTCTTTAAATAGACCGGAAGTATCTAATGGCTTCAATATCCCAATGTGTCAAGAAATTCTAGCTGCTTTAGATGATGCTGAAAGTAATGCGGAAGTGAAGTTTATCATTCTGAAAGCTGAAGGTAAAATCTTTTCAGTTGGTGGAGACTTGAATGAAATGAAGCGAGCAGTAGATGCGGATGATATCGAATCTCTGGTATTGATTGCTGAATTAGTAAATACGATCTCTAAAAAGATTAAGAAATTGCCTAAACCTGTGATTATGGTAGCAGATGGTGCAGTTGCTGGTGCTGCAGCCAATATAGCAGTAGCGGTTGATTTTTGTGTTGTCAGTGAACGAACAAAATTTATTCAAGCCTTCGTTGGTGTTGGGTTGGCTCCGGATGCAGGAGGCTTGTTCCTATTAGGGAAAGCGATTGGTATGTCTCGTGCCACTCATTATGTGATGACGGGTGAGGCCTTAACTGCTGAAAAAGCCCTAGATTATGGCGTGGCTTATCGTGTTTGTGAAGCTGAAAAACTTGAAAAAACAGTTGAGCAGTTGCTCAAGAAATTGAGAAGAGGCTCTGCCAATTCTTATGCAGCCATGAAAGAAATGGTTTGGGAAGCCTTCTTAAAGGAATGGGATTTGTATGCTGGTTTAGAATTAAATCTACAAAAGAAATTAGCCTTTACAGAGGATTTCAAAGAAGGTGTAATTGCTTATTCCGAAAAGCGTCGACCACAATTTAAAGGAAAATAAAATCGTATTTTTTCTATGTTTTCTGAAAAAATACTTGCAAAATAGTTTTATTTTTGATAAAATTTGAATATCAAAGTAAAATGGGAGGTGGAGTTTTGAATTACCAATTAGTAAATGACTATTTAACATCCATCTTTAATAATGTTTTGGTGATTGAGGAGACCAGCTTAAGAGCGAGTCGCTTTAAGGATGTTTCAATAAAGGAAATGCATACGATTGATGTGATTGGTTCGACGCCAAATGCAACTCCTAGTGATATCTCACGGGAGCTGATGGTCACTTTAGGTACGGTTACAACGAGTTTGAATAATCTTGAGCGCAAAGGTTATATCGAAAGAAGAAGATCAGAAGTCGATCGTCGGGTTGTTCACTTGAGCTTAACCAAAAATGGTCGCTTGCTTTATCGATTACATCAACAGTTCCACAAACGGATGGTCAATCAAATTATTGGAGATATGAGTACCGAAGAGAAAAAAGTGATGCAAAAAGGTTTGCAGAATTTGTATCGTTTCTTGGAGGAAATTAAATAATGGTCTTTGCTAAAATTAGCCAAGTTGCTCATTATGCTCCTGAACAAGTTGTCTCAAATGATGATTTGGCGAAGATTATGGAGACGAGTGATGAATGGATTCGTACTCGAACTGGTATTCTTAGACGTCATATTTCTAAAGATGAGACAACGAGTGATCTGGCAACGGAAGTAGCTCAGAAATTGTTGGATAAATCAAAATTATCTGCGGAAGATCTAGATTTCATTATTGTGGCTACGATTACTCCGGATAGTTTGATGCCTTCTACTGCAGCTCGTGTTCAGGCGAATATTGGGGCATCCGGAGCCTTTGCATTTGATGTGACAGCAGCTTGTAGTGGATTTATTTTTGCCCTATCAACTGCGGATAAATATATTTCATCCGGAATGTATCAGAGAGGAATTGTGATTGGAAGTGAGACCCTTTCAAAAGTGATAGACTGGTCTGATCGTTCGACAGCTGTTCTTTTTGGGGATGGAGCTGGTGGAGTTTTACTGGAAGCTAGTGACCAACCTGCCATTTTAGCTGAAAGTTTGTACACAGATGGTAGTCGAGGCCATAGTCTTGAATCCTGTTACTTAGGTCTTTCTTCTCCTTATTCGGGACAAGAAATGGATCGAAAATATCTAACAATGGATGGACGTGCCGTTTTTGATTTTGCAATTCGAGATGTAACGAAGAGTATTCAGAAATTGATGGCAGATGCTTCCTTGGAAGCAGATGAGATTGACTATTTTCTTTTGCATCAAGCCAATGACCGAATGTTAGATAAGATGGCAAAAAAATTGGGTGTCTCGAGAGAGAAAATACCTGCAAATATGATGGAATATGGCAACACGAGTGCTGCGAGTATTCCAGTTCTATTATCGGAGTGTGTTGAGAATCAGTGCATCAAACTGGATGGAAGTCAAAAAATTCTTCTGACAGGATTTGGTGGAGGATTGACATGGGGCACACTTCTTGTTACAATCTAGTTAATCGTGTGTTTAACACATTATTAAAAAAACAAAAAACTAAGGAGGCCAATCATGGCAGTATTTGATAAAGTACAAGAAATCATCGTTGAAGAATTAGGTAAAGAACCTTCAGAAGTAACTCTTGAATCTACTTTCGAAGATTTAGAAGCAGACTCTTTGGATTTGTTCCAAGTGATCTCTGAAATTGAAGATGCTTTTGATATCCAAATCGAAACAGAAGAAGGTTTGGCTACTGTAGGTGATCTTGTTGCTTACGTAGAAGAAAAAACAAAATAATAATTGATGAGAGTATCGAAAGATATTCTCTCTTGTTTAGGTAATAGTTTGACGCTCAAAGCAACAAAGCTTTTAACTCAAACTATTACTTAAGCGAAAAAATGAGGTAGGTAGAATGCAAACACGAATTACTGAACTATTACATATTCAATATCCAATTTTCCAAGGAGGTATGGCTTGGGTTGCTGATGGTGACTTGGCAGGCGCTGTATCTAACGCTGGTGGTTTAGGAATCATTGGTGGCGGAAATGCACCTAAGGAAGTTGTGAAAGCAAATATTGATAAAGTCAAATCCATTACAGATAAACCTTTTGGGGTCAATATCATGCTCTTGTCACCGTTTGTGGATGATATTGTGGATCTTGTGATCGAAGAAGGCGTGAAAGTGGTCACTACCGGTGCTGGGAATCCTGGGAAATATATGGATCGTTTCCACGAAGCAGGCATTACCGTTATTCCAGTTGTGCCGTCTGTTGCCCTTGCAAAACGGATGGAAAAATTGGGTGCAGATGCTGTGATTGCTGAAGGAATGGAAGCTGGTGGCCATATTGGTAAACTGACAACCATGACTTTGGTTCGTCAAGTGGTCGAAGCTGTTTCTATCCCGGTTATCGGTGCTGGAGGTGTCGCTGATGGTGCAGGTGCTGCTGCAGTCTTCATGCTTGGAGCAGATGCTGTTCAAGTAGGAACACGATTTGTTGTTGCTAAAGAATCAAATGCTCACCAAAACTTTAAGAATAAAATTTTGAAAGCTAAGGACATTGATACAGTCGTCTCTGCTTCGGTTGTTGGACATCCAGTTCGTGCGATTAAGAATAAATTGGCTTCTGCCTATAACCAAGCTGAAAAAGATTTCTTGGCAGGTAAGAAAACGCAAGAAGAAATTGAAGAATTAGGAGCAGGTGCTCTTCGCAATGCCGTTGTTGATGGAGATGTTGACAATGGTTCTGTGATGGCAGGTCAAATTGCTGGTCTTGTCAGCAAGGAAGAAACTTGTGCTGAAATTCTAGAAGATATCTATTATGGCGCTGCTAAAGTGATTCAAAGAGAAGCTGCTCGTTGGGCAGATGTTCAATAAGTATTTGTTGTGAAAGGATAGGAATGGTGACAAAACGCGCTTTCTTATTTGCTGGTCAAGGTGCTCAAAAATTGGGGATGGCTCGTGATTTATATGAGGCTTATCCAATTGTTAAAGAAACATTTGATACAGCTAGTCGTATTCTAGGTTATGATCTTCGTGAATTGATTGATTCTGAGGAAGAAAAACTCAATCAGACACGCTACACACAGCCAGCTATTTTAACAACGTCTATTGCGATTTACCGTTTATTAGCAGAAAATGGCATCAAACCTGATATTGTTGCGGGGCTTTCTTTAGGAGAATACTCTGCCTTAGTAGCAGCTGGAGCTCTTTCATTTGAAGATGCAGTAGCTTTGGTTGCAAAGCGTGGTGAATTCATGGAAACGGCAGCTCCTGCTGGAAGTGGGAAAATGGTTGCGGTCATGAATACAGATCCTAGTTTGATCGAAGAGATTTGTCAACAAGCGTCTGAAAAGGGTGTCGTGACGCCAGCTAACTATAACACTCCTGCACAAATCGTAATTGGTGGGGAAGTTAAAGCTGTTGATTATGCTGTAGAATTACTAAAAGAAGCTGGTGCTAAACGTTTGATTCCCTTAAATGTTTCAGGACCATTCCATACAGCTTTGCTCAAATCAGCGAGTGAAAAATTAGCCGTTGAACTTGAAAAAGTGTCATTTAATGATTTTTCTCTACCTTTGGTCGGAAATACAGAAGCTACAATCATGAATCTGAAAGATGTCAAAGCATTGTTGGCGCGTCAAGTGATGGAACCCGTACGCTTTTACGATTCCATTGCGACGATTCAAGAGTTTGGGATCGATGAAGTGATTGAGATTGGTCCTGGGAAAGTCTTGTCAGGTTTCTTGAAGAAAATTGACAAAACCCTGCCAACTCATAACGTGGAAGATCAAGCAAGTCTTGAAGCTCTTCTAAATGCTTAAAACGAGGTAAAGATGGAACTTAAGAATAAAAATGTTTTTGTAACAGGTTCAACACGTGGAATTGGTTTAGCAGTGGCGCATAAATTTGCGAGTCTTGGTGCCAATCTTGTCTTGAACGGCCGTTCAGAAATTTCTGAGGAATTGTTTGCTCAATTTGCAGACTACGGTGTAACAGTTATTGGTATCTCAGGAGATATTTCCAATGGGGAAGAGGCGAAGCGTATGGTCGCAGAAGCTATTGAAAAACTTGGAAGTATCGATGTTTTGGTCAATAATGCTGGGATTACAAATGACAAGTTGATGTTGAAAATGACCGAAGAAGATTTTGAACGTGTCTTAAAAATCAATTTGACAGGTGCCTTCAATATGACGCAAGCAGTTTTAAAACCGATGTCTAAGGCTCGTCAAGGTGCTATTATCAATATGTCATCTGTAGTAGGTCTTATGGGAAATGTTGGTCAAGCAAACTATGCTGCTTCTAAAGCGGGCTTGATTGGTTTCACCAAATCAGTTGCGCGTGAAGTAGCTGCCCGTGGCGTTCGTGTGAATGCTATTGCCCCTGGTTTTATTGAGTCTGATATGACAGATGCGATTCCAGAAAAGATGAAAGAGGCCATGATTGCTCAAGTGCCAATGAAACGCATTGGCCAAGCTTCAGAAGTGGCTGAAGTGGCGGCCTTCTTGGCAAGTCAAGAGTATCTTACAGGACAAACCATCGCAATTGATGGTGGAATGACGATGCAGTGATGAGTGGTCGCTGATTAATAATTTTTTACTGAATATCCATCCGACAAAAGGAGAATATATATGTCTACAAATCGTGTTGTTGTTACAGGTTACGGTGTAACCTCACCAATCGGGAATACACCAGAAGAATTCTGGAATAGCCTTCATGAAGGAAAAATCGGAATTAAACCCATTACGAAATTTGATGCTTCGGAAATTCCGGTTTTCAATGCTGGTGAAATCCAAGACTTCCCATTTGATAAGTATTTTGTGAAAAAAGACAAAAATCGTATGGATACCTACTCATTGTATGCGATCTATGCTGCCATGGAAGCTCTTGAAAATTCAGGCTTAAACATGGAAGAAGAAGACCGCGACCGTGTCGGTGTCATTGTATCATCTGGTATCGGTGGTTTGCAAGAATTGGAAGACCAAATCATTCGGATGCATGAACGTGGGATGAAGAGAATTCAACCGATGTTTATTCCAAAAGCTCTTTCAAACATGGGTGCAGGAAATATTGCCCTTAAGATTGGTGCTCAAGGAGTATGTAAATCAGTGACAACTGCTTGTGCTTCTGCCAATGATGCTATTGGAGAAGCTTTCCGTGAAATCAAGTTTGGGATGCATGATGTTGTATTAGCTGGTGGTGCTGAAGCTTCTATTACTCGTATTGGTATTGGTGGTTTCAATGCTTTGACAGCCCTTTCTACAACCGAAGATCCAGAACGTTCATCTATTCCATTTGATAAAGACCGTAATGGTTTTGTAATGGGTGAAGGTGCAGGGGTACTTATTATTGAAAGCTTGGAACATGCCCAAAAACGTGGAGCTACTATCTTAGCTGAGATTGTTGGTTATGGATCAAACTGCGATGCTTACCACATGACAACCCCAACACCAGATGGCTCAGGTGCAGCTAAAGCCATTAAATTGGCAATTAATGAAGCTGGTATCAAGCCCGAAGATGTTGATTATGTCAATGCACACGGGACATCTACACCGGCCAATGAAAAAGGTGAAAGTGGTGCCATCGTTTCTGTACTTGGTAAAGAAGTCCCAGTTTCATCCACTAAATCATTCACAGGACACTTGCTTGGTGCTGCTGGTGCCGTTGAAGCCATTGCTACTATTGAAGCGATTCGTCATAGCTTTGTACCAAAAACTGCAGGTACTAAAGAATTGTCAGACTATATTGAAGCAAACGTTGTCTATGGTGAAGGTCAGGAAGCAGATATTAAGTACGCTATTTCAAATACCTTTGGTTTTGGTGGACACAATGCTGTTCTTGCATTTAAACGTTGGGAGGCTTAATTTATGAATATTTCTGAAATTAAAGATTTATTGGCACAATTTGATGCCTCAACTTTACGTGAATTCTCATACAAAAACGGTGGTGAAGAATTGAGTTTGAGTAAAAATCAAACCAGTTCTGTTGTTGCAAGTCCTGTAGCTCCTGCTGTTGAAGTAGTTTCGCCAGCTCCTCAAGCTCCAGTAGTAGCTCCTACTGTAGAAGCACCTTCAGCATCAGACAAAGACGTTGCAGCACCCGCTTCAGCTGCAGAAGGGGACGTGGTGGAGAGCCCTCTGGTAGGTGTAGCTTACTTGTCATCAGCTCCTGATAAACCAGCCTTTGTATCTGTTGGAGATAAGGTTACAAAAGGTCAAACACTCTTGATCATTGAAGCTATGAAGGTCATGAATGAAGTACCAGCTCCTAAAGATGGTGTGATTACTGAAATCTTAGTAGCCAATGAAGAAATGGTTGAATTTGGAAAAGGATTGGTTCGAATCAAATGACAATTGATATTCAAGCTATTCGCGAAGCTTTACCACATCGTTACCCTATGCTGTTGGTGGATCGCGTTTTGGAAACCAGTGACGATACAATCGTTGCCATAAAAAATGTAACCATTAATGAACCATTTTTTAATGGTCATTTTCCCCAATACCCGGTTATGCCAGGTGTTCTCATCATGGAAGCTTTGGCACAAACAGCAGGTGTATTAGAGTTGTCAAAACCTGAAAATAAAGGGAAATTAGTCTTTTATGCAGGGATGGACAAGGTGAAGTTTAAAAAACAAGTCGTTCCAGGAGATCAACTGGTGATGACAGCTACTTTTGTCAAACGTCGTGGAACCATTGCTGTTGTTGAAGCGAAAGCAGAGGTAGACGGTAAGCTTGCAGCTTCAGGAACACTTACTTTTGCAATTGGAAATTAAGAAAGGCCTATCTATGTTTCGTAAGATCTTAATCGCCAATCGTGGTGAGATTGCAGTTCGCATTATTCGTGCAGCTCGTGAACTTGGCATCGAGACGGTTGCGGTGTATTCTACTGCTGATAAAGAAGCCTTGCATACCTTACTAGCGGATGAAGCAGTCTGTATTGGACCTGCTAAATCAACAGAATCTTATTTAAATATGAGTGCTGTCTTGTCTGCTGCTGTTTTAACAGGTGCAGAAGCCATCCATCCTGGTTTTGGATTTTTAAGTGAAAACTCAAAATTTGCAACCATGTGTGAGGAAGTAGGTATTAAATTTATCGGCCCATCTGCTAAAGTCATGGATATGATGGGGGATAAGATTAATGCTCGTAAACAGATGATCAAAGCAGGAGTACCTGTTATTCCTGGATCAGATGGTGAAGTGTTTACTGCTGAAGAAGCCCTCGAGATTGCCGAACGCATCGGTTATCCTGTGATGTTGAAAGCATCTGCGGGAGGCGGTGGTAAAGGAATTCGGAAGGTTGAAAAACCAGAGGATCTGGTTGCTGCTTTTGAATCAGCTTCCTCAGAAGCCCAAGCTGCTTTTGGAAATGGTGCCATGTATATGGAGCGGGTGATTTATCCTGCACGCCACATTGAAGTACAAATTTTAGCGGATCAGCATGGACATGTCGTTCACTTAGGTGAACGCGATTGTTCTCTTCAACGAAATAACCAAAAGGTTCTAGAGGAATCCCCTTCGATTGCCATCGGAAAAACGCTTCGCAATCGCATTGGTTCTGCTGCTGTTCGGGCAGCTGAATCAGTTGGATATGAGAATGCTGGAACGATTGAATTCTTGTATGATGAAGGCAAGGGTGAGTTCTACTTTATGGAAATGAATACCCGTGTGCAAGTAGAGCATCCTGTTACAGAATTTGTAACAGGAGTTGATATCGTTAAGGAACAGATTAAAATTGCAGCTGGACAAGAATTATCCGTTACTCAAGAGGATATTGTCTTTAAAGGCCATGCGATTGAATGCCGGATCAATGCGGAAAATCCTTCCTTTAACTTTGCACCAAGCCCAGGTAAGATTACTAATCTCTATCTTCCAAGTGGTGGGGTAGGATTACGTGTGGATTCTGCTGTGTATCCTGGTTATACGATTCCACCATACTATGATAGTATGATTGCTAAGATCATTGTCCATGGTGAAAATCGCTTTGATGCACTGATGAAAATGCAGAGAGCTCTTTATGAGTTGGAAATCGATGGTGTCACAACCAATAGCAGTTTCCAGTTGGATTTGATTTCAGATTCACATGTGATCGCTGGTGATTATGATACTGCATTTTTGATGGAACAATTCCTTCCAAATTATAATAAGGAATGATGAAAAAGCCTGGACTTGTGAGGGAAGTATGAACATCATCCTCACAGTTGCAGGCTTTTATAGTAATGCTACAGATGCAGTAGCATATTATAAGGAGTAAGTAATGGCATTATTTTCTAAAAAAGATAAATATATTCGGATCAATCCGAATAGGTCAGCCTGGAAGGAACCTCAGCCAAAACCTGAAGTACCTGATGAACTATTTTCACAATGCCCAGGTTGTAAACATACCATTTACCAAAAAGATTTAGGTAGTGAACGGGTATGCCCGAATTGTGGCTATACCTTCCGTATTTCTGCTAAAGAACGCTTGGCGCTGACAGTGGATCCAGCTAGCTTTGAAGAAATGTTTACAGGAATCGAAACGACAGACCCTTTGAATTTTCCTAATTATAAGAAGAAACTGGCAGCAGTGCGGGAAATGACAGGGCTGGATGAAGCTGTGCTAACTGGAACTGCCTTGATTAAAGGCCAAAAAGTTGCTCTTGGGATCATGGATTCCAACTTTATCATGGCTTCAATGGGTTCTGTAGTAGGTGAAAAAATTACTCGTTTATTTGAATTTGCGACAAAAGAAAAATTGCCAGTTGTTCTTTTTACCGCTTCCGGTGGTGCTCGGATGCAAGAAGGAATCGTGAGTTTGATGCAAATGGCAAAAATTTCTGCGGCTGTTCAACGCCATTCCAAAGAAAAATTATTCTATTTGACGGTATTGACAGATCCGACAACTGGTGGGGTGACAGCCTCATTTGCTATGGAAGGTGATATTATCATGGCAGAGAGTCAAGCCTTGGTCGGGTTTGCTGGTCGACGCGTGATCGAATCAACTGTGCGTGAAAAATTGCCTGATGATTTCCAAAAAGCAGAATTTCTACAAGAACATGGATTTGTAGACTTGATCGTGGAGAGAAGTCAAATCCGAGCGACAGTTGGACAATTATTAGCCCTTCATGGAGGTAAACATGAGTAAAATAACACAGATTATTAAAGAGGCACGTGACCAAGGAAGATTGACTGCGCTTGATTTTGCTCAAGGAATTTTTGATGATTTTATCGAATTGCATGGAGATCGAAACTTCCGTGATGATGGTGCGGTGATTGGTGGGATTGGACGCTTAGGCGATCAAACGGTTACAGTCGTTGGAATCCAAAAAGGAAAAAATCTTCAGGATAATCTAAAACGTAATTTTGGGCAACCACATCCAGAAGGCTATCGAAAAGCTTTGCGTCTCATGAAGCAAGCGGAGAAATTTGGCCGTCCAGTTGTGACCTTTATCAATACAGCGGGTGCTTATCCCGGTGTTGGTGCTGAAGAACGAGGACAAGGGGAAGCCATTGCCCGCAACCTCATGGAAATGAGTGATCTAAAAGTTCCAATTATCGCGATTATCATCGGAGAAGGTGGCTCTGGTGGTGCCTTGGCTCTTGCTGTGGCAGATAAGGTCTGGATGCTTGAGAACTCCATCTATGCGGTCTTGAGTCCAGAAGGTTTTGCCTCTATTCTTTGGAAAGATGGAAGTCGTGCCATGGAAGCAGCAGAGTTGATGAAGATTACTTCTCACGAATTGTTAAATATGGAAATTATCGATAAGGTGATTCCCGAGCATGGATTTTCAAATGGAGAACTACTGGCTCAAGTGAAGAAGGAATTACAGGAAGAGTTAAAGGTTTTACAAGCCTTACCTCTCGAAGAGCTTCTGGAGCAACGCTACCAACGTTTTCGTAAATATTAAAAAACTGAGCTTGCAATTTGCAAGACTCAGTTTTTCAAAACTTTATTTTGGTGCGATGACTTCTGCGCCACCCATGTATGGGCGAAGGACTTCTGGAATGGTTACAGAACCATCTTCGTTTTGATAGTTTTCAAGAATAGCAGCGACGGTACGTCCAACAGCCAATCCAGAACCATTCAAAGTGTGAAGAAGTTTGACTTTACCATCTGCTTCGTCACGGTAGCGGATTTGCGCACGACGAGCTTGGAAATCTTCTGTATTGGAACAGCTTGAGATTTCACGGTAGGTATTTTGTGCTGGAATCCATACTTCCAAGTCATAAGTCTTAGCAGCTGAGAAGCCCATGTCTCCTGTTGAGAGAGCTACTACACGGTATGGAAGGTTCAGTTTTTGAAGGATATTTTCAGCATTGACAACCATTTTTTCCAATTCATCATATGATTCTTCTGGTTTAGCAAACTTCACCATTTCAACCTTATGGAATTGGTGCAAACGGATCAAGCCACGAGTATCACGACCAGCTGAACCAGCTTCTGAACGGAAAGATGGACTCATAGCGGTGAAGTAGATTGGAAGGTCTTTCCCATCAAGAATTTCATCGCGGTAGTAGTTTGTCAAAGGAACTTCAGCTGTTGGAATGAGGACATAATTGGTATCGCTAAGTTCAAAAGTATCTTCCTTGAATTTTGGATACTGACCAGTACCAAACATAGAATCATGGTTGACCATGTAAGGAGGGATGACTTCAGTGTAGCCTTCCTTGCCATGTTCGTCCAACATGAAGTTGTAGATAGCGCGTTCTAAGCGAGCTCCAAGTCCTTTGTAGAAGAGGAAACGAGCACCAGTGACTTTAGCCCCGCGTTCCCAGTCAAGGATATCAAGGTCTTCACCTAAATCCCAGTGAGCTTTTGGTTCGAAGCCAAATTCGCGAGGTGTTCCCCAACGGCGAACCTCAACGTTGTCATCCTCATCCGCTCCAACAGGGACACTGTCAGCAGGGATATTTGGAAGGGTAGTAGTGAATTCAGTTAATTTGGCATCGATTTCAGCCAATTCTGTATCCAATGCTTTGACTTCTGCAGAGAGGGTTTGCATGGCAGCAATCTTATCATCTGCATTTTCCTTGTTGCGTTTAGCTTGTGCGATTTCAGCAGATACAGTGTTACGCTCTGCTTTGAGATTTTCTACCTTGACCAAGATATCTCGACGTTTGGCATCGATTTCTTTCATTTCATTCAAAATAGCTGCATCTACGCCACGTGTTGCCAATTTTTTAGCAACCGCATCAAAGTCTGTACGAATTCGTTTAATATCTAACATAGCTTCTCCTTTAACAAAAAACACACCTGTTACAGTGTTGGAGTGGCAGAGCCACGGTTCCATCCAACTTCACAGGTGTGCACTTGATTCGATATTTTATTTTAAAGAAACGGTAGAATTTCAATTAAGATTTCTATCTGCTCGCAGCAACCGCAGACTTTCTGAAAGAACCTCTTAACTTACTTATCCGTTTGCGTCTATTATACAAGAAAAGATCCTATTTTGCAAATAGATTTTTAATTTTAGCCGTGATGATTTGGATCAACGTAGGAAGTTTGACAATTTTATCATTTCCTAGATGTTCCCGAGCAATCTTTAAAATTTTTCCAGAGTCTTTTGAAGCAAAGAGAAATTTTGATTCTCTGGTATAGATTTCAAAATGGCGGCTAATTTTACGTCCGGATACATTGGCTCCGATTCGCTCGATTTCTTGCCAGGGAATTTGGATGTAGTCTTCTACATTTGCATCCGCATAAAATTCAAAAGCGGCATTCCCGACTAGGATTTTTCCAACCTTTCCCCCCACTCCAAGGTAAGAAACCCCTGTAGTATGGAATTCAACGGTTTTATTCAATGATTGAGCCATGAGATCCTCCTGTATTGCTGTTCACTCCATTATATCATAATAAAAAGAAGGCCGAAACCTTCTTTTTTGTTGATCTTTGCTTACATCAAGCCAGCAACGTGTGCTAATACACCGATTACAAAGAGAGCGATGATGATAGTGATTGGAGATACTTTTTTCTTCAACAACCACATACAAGCAAAAGTAAGAAGCAATCCCATCAAACCAGGAATCAATGAATCCAAGTTTTGTTGGAAAGTTGTAACTTTTTCAGGTGTTTGAGATAGGCCTGAACCAACTTGAGCGAAGGCTTCTTGGATACCCTTGTATCCTTCAGGAAGTTTATCCCAGTGGATATAAGCTTTATCGGCTAATTTGACAGAAGAAACATTGAAGACGAATTTAATAGATACCCAACGTTCTACCAAAACAGCGAGGATGAACATCCCAAGGATAGAAGCCCCTTTAGTGATGTCTTGCAAGATCCCACCAGACATATCTTTGGTAATTTCAGAACCTGCTTTGTAGCCAAGTTCTTGCGTGTACCACAAGAAGGCCATACGAATTGCATTCCATGCGATAAAGAAGATAAGTGGACCAAGGATATTACCAGACGCAGCAAGTGATGCACCAAGGGCACCAAGGATAGGACGTACTGTAAACCAGAAGACTGGATCTCCGATACCCGCCAAAGGACCCATCATACCAATTTTAACCCCTTGGATGGCAGCATCGTCAATCGCAGCACCGTTTGCTCTTTCTTCTTCAAGAGCAAGTGTTACCCCGATGATAGGAGCGGCAACGTATGGGTGAGTGTTAAAGAATTCCATGTGACGTTCAAGAGCAGCCGCTTGGTCTTCTTTCTTTGTGTAGAGTTTTTTGATAGCTGGGATCAATGAGTAAGCCCAACCCAAGTTTTGCATCCGTTCATAGTTCCAAGAACCTTGCAAGAAGGTTGAACGCCACCAAACTTTTTGACGATCTGATTTAGATAATTGTAATTTTTCAGTCATGATAGTGTCACACCTTTCTTAATAGTCTTCGAGAATGTCGCCAATTGGATCGTTAGAAGTAGCGGCACCGCCACCTCCATTGCCACCTTTCTTAGAAAGTGAAAGGTAAATCAAGGCAAGGGCAACACCAATCGCACCAAGGGCGATCAAGGTTAATTGGCTAACGGCTGCAAGAGCAAAACCAATCGCAAAGAATGGCCATACTTCACGAGTAGCCATCATGTTGATAACCATGGCGTACCCAACAGCTACGACCATACCACCACCGATTTGCATACCATCAGAGAGCCATTTTGGCATTGCTTCAAGAGCAGATTTAACGGTATCAGCAGGGATCATCAACAAGAGGGCTGCAGGAATCGCGATACGAAGACCTTGAAGAAGAAGGGCCACAAAGTGAGCGCGTTCTACACCTTTGATATCGCCCTTTTTAGCAGCAGCGTCGGCAGTGTGGACCAAACCAACGGAAAGAGTACGGACGATCATGGTCAAGAAAAGACCAGCAACTGCAAGTGGAATAGCGACACCTTGAGCGACAGCGATTCCTTTTGCACTGAAGTCTCCCCCAAGTACCATGATGATGGCAGCAGCGACAGAAGCAAGAGCAGCATCGGGTGCAACTGCGGCACCAATGTTTGCCCAGCCAAGTGCAATAAATTGAAGTGAACCACCAAGCATAACGCCAGCAGTCAAGTTACCTGTTACCAAACCGATTAAGGTACAAGCAACAAGTGGTTGGTGGAATTGGAATTGGTCAAGGATACCTTCAAGACCTGCTAAGAAGGCAACAACGACCACTAATACCATAGAAATAATAGACATGTTTAAAATCCTTTCGTAAGTAATCGATTATTGAACGTTCGCTTTGTTAATTAAGTCAAACAAATCTTTCTTAGAGTCATTTGGCACTTTACGGACGTCAAATTCTACTCCAAGATCACGCATTTTTTCAAATGTAGCGACATCCTCTTTGTCCATGGACAATACATTGTTGACCATAGTTTTACCAGTTGAGTGCGCCATTGAACCGACGTTCAAAGTTTTAATCGGAACACCACCCTCGATGGCACGAAGCGCGTCTTGAGGTGTTTCAAATAAGATCAAAGCATGTGTGTTCCCAAAACGAGGGTCTTTTGCAACATCGATTAATTTTTGAATTGGGACTACATTGGCCTTGACATTACCTGGTGCAGCTTGTTTGATCAATTCTTTACGCAATTCATCTTTAGCAACAGAGTCTGAAGCGACAATAATCCGATCGGCTTTTGAATCAGGTGTCCAAGCAGTTGCAACTTGTCCATGAAGAAGACGAGTATCCAAACGGGCAAGGTTGATCTTGAGCTTCCCATCGCCAATCACGGTTCCTTCTGGAATAGCAGCTTGGGCAACAGGGGCAGCTGAAGCAGTACTTGCTTCTTCAACAGGATTGAGTTCTTCTGGGAGTGCTTTAACCCCGTCTTTTGCTTCTTTGATGATGTTTGCGACGACTTTGTCAACGCCAGCATTTGCATCCATCAGACGCTCTGTATAAGCTTGAATCAACATTGGAAGGTTCAATCCAGTAATGATCGCAAACTTGCGATCTGGATTTTCTCCCATGACACGACTCGCTTGGTTAAATGGAGAACCACTCCAAAGGTCAGCCAAAACCAAGACTTCATCTTCTGCATCAAATGCGGCAATCGCAGCATTGAATTTAGCATAGAGATCATCTGGGCCTTCATTTGGCATGAACGTAACCACTTGAACTTTCTCTTGATCTCCAAAGATCATTGAGCCAGACTGGTGAATTCCAGCTGCAAATTCGCCGTGGCTAGCAATAATGATACCAATACTCATTATTGACATTCCTCCTTATAAAATTTGTTTGACTTGCAGTTTAAGAAAACTTTAAGCTTCTTCATTATAAAACGTTTTCACCATAAAGTCAATTCTTTCAATTACTATTTGAAGATAATTCGATTTTTCAATATATTAACGTAATCATTCCTTCTGAGAAATTCTTTTATAGAAAGAGGAAAGTGAATCAGACGGTAAAATAAAGATACTCTAAATTTTTATTCGTCTATATAAACTGGACAAAAAAGAGAGTGGGACAGAAATCGGTCATTCGTTAGAATTCGATTTCGTCGTCCCACCTCCGCACAGTTGAGTAGG
>NZ_JAAPAW010000002.1:17745-17838 GCF_014435245.1 Streptococcus sp. IMAU 99161
GTGTAAAAGATGATGGAATCAGCGTAGTAGAGCCCACTCAACCACTGCGTCTTGCTCGACAATCCAAAAACAAGAAGAGGCTAGGACTTTTGT
>NZ_JAAPAW010000002.1:17900-86141 GCF_014435245.1 Streptococcus sp. IMAU 99161
ATAAATAGTTTTCTATTAAGGACACTAGACTCCGTATCCGTGCCTTTTAGTTTGTAAAGTCAAGTACCATACGTCCTTGAATGGTTCCAGCTTCCATTTCGTCAAAGACTTTAACAGCATCTTCTACTGGACGTTTTTGAACGACAGGGACTACCAAGCCTTCTGCACCAAATTGGAAGGCTTCTTCCAAGTCTTTACGGGTACCTACGAGTGAACCAATAACTTGGATACCGTCAAGGACAGTCTTCACGATGCTGAGGTCCATCATTTCTGAAGGAAGACCAACTGCGACAACGCGGCCACCTGCACGAACAGAATCGACTGCTTGGTTGAAAGCTACTTTAGAAACAGCTGTTACGACAGCAGAGTGAGCTCCACCATTTGTTTTTTCTTTGATCAATCCTGGAACATCTGCAACTTCTTTACCGTTGATTACGATGTCAGCTCCAACTTCTTTGGCCAATTCCAGTTTATCGTTGTTGATATCGACTGCGATAACGTGTGCATTGAATACTTTTTTAGCGTATTGAACAGCTAGGTTTCCGAGGCCTCCAGCACCATAGAGGACAACCCATTGTCCAGGTTCAACTTTTGCTTCTTTGATAGCTTTATAAGTAGTAACCCCTGCACAAGTGATAGATGAAGCTTGGGCTGGGTCTAATCCTTCAGGTACTTTCACTGCGTAATCTGCAGTAACGATACATTGCTCAGCCATTCCTCCATCAACATTGTAACCAGCATTTTTTACAGTACGGCAAAGGGTTTCACGACCTGTTGTACAGTATTCGCAAGTACCACAACCTTCGAAGAACCAAGCAACACTGACACGATCACCAACTTTTAAGCTTTTTACATCAGGAGCCACTTCTTTGACGATACCGATTCCTTCATGTCCAAGGACGCGGCCTGGAACTTTTCCGAAGTCACCATGTGCAACGTGCAAGTCAGTGTGGCAGACACCACAGTATTCGATTTGAACAAGAGCTTCGCCAGTTTCAAGTGGACGGACTTCTTTATTAGCAACGATTTCTACACCAGTACCTTCTGGGTTTACAACAACAGCTTTCATTTTGTTCCTCCTTAAGTGAACAAGAGGCGTATTAGATTTTTGAAAACGCTTCTTTAATAACTATGTTAATAATATCACAAACTATTAGGGAGAGCAATAAAAAAAATGGAAAAAAAGGGAAGAAAATGTTAACCGCTTAAGAATTTGAAGGACAAAAGAGAGTGGGACAGAAATCGGTCATTCGTTAGAATTCGATTTCGTTGTCCCACCTCCGCACAGTTGAGTAGGGCTGTAAAAGCTGATGAAATCAGCGTAGTAGAGCCTACTCAACCACTGCGTCTTGCTCGACAATCAAAAAACAAGAAGAGGCTAGGACTTTTGTCCCAGCCTCTGGATCAGTCTATGAACAATTCTCTTAATTGGTGTGCGACACCGTCTTCGTCGTTTGTGTAGTTTGTTATGAAATCTGCATAGGGAAGTAAGACTGAACTCGCATTTTTCATCGCGTATCCACACCCAGCAAGAGCTAGCATCTCAGTATCATTGTGCTCGTCTCCAAAAGCAATCAAATCCTTCCGATCCATATTGAGTTTATCCAGAAGGTAAGTCAGGGCTGATGCTTTGGTTACATTTTTAGGATTGCACTCCAAAATATTTAAGGGGCCACCCCAGGTATTGATGGATAGGTTGTAGTTATAATACCGATTCATATCCTCTGCAAGAGCATATTTATCTTCAGCCTTTGTCTGAAAAAGAATGCAGTTTGGATCACTCGTTACCCTCTCTGGATGAAATTGATTTTCGGGCTGGAAAGCTTCAATTCCGAATAATTGAGGATCGGCAATCTGGTCATTAGGATCTGTTATAAAAAATTTATTACGGTATTCACCGGCAATGAAGTCTGCTTGGATGGCGTCACGATGGGCAACCATGTCTAGTAAATATTTTTTATCCAAGGTCAAACATTGTTCTTCGTTCCATTTTTTTCCAGGAAGGTGGGTGAGGGAGCCGTTGAAATTGATCATAGGGGTATCGAGTTCGAGTTCTTGGTAGTAGGTATGGGCCATGCGATAGGGACGGCCTGTTGTAATGATCACTTTATGTCCAAGGGCGCTAACTTTCTTTATGGTCTCAACAGTGAAGTCGCTTAATTGACTTTCTGAATTCAGGAGAGTGCCATCTAAATCCAGAGCAATTAGTTTCTTTTTCATATGTAGGTTCCTTTCGAGAAGAATGAGATCATTATATCAGAAAATAAGAAAAACTGCTTGAAAATAAAAAGAGAAGGAGAAATTCTTGAAATCCGAAATATATTTTGATAAAATAGAAATAACGTTCGCAAATTGATTGGGAGCGAGAATGATGAAAAAGGAGTTTTTTCTGAAATGGATAAGTTTTTTAAACTTTCAGAACATGGAACAACTGTTCGAACAGAGGTTCTTGCTGGTTTGACAACCTTTTTTGCGATGAGTTATATCCTCTTCGTAAATCCGCAAATATTGTCACAAACAGGAATGCCAGCTCAAGGGGTCTTTCTTGCAACGATTATTGGATCGGTTGTTGGTACCTTGATGATGGCCTTTTATGCTAATTTGCCATATGCTCAAGCGCCAGGAATGGGCTTGAACGCCTTCTTTACCTTCACTGTTGTATTTGGAATGGGCTATACGTGGCAAGAAGCCTTGGGAATGGTCTTTATTTGTGGTGTGATTTCATTGATCATCACCTTGACAAAAGTGCGTAAGATGATTATCGAGTCGATTCCAACAGCCCTTCGTTCAGCGATTTCAGCTGGGATTGGAATTTTCTTGGCCTATGTAGGAATCAAAAATGCCGGATTTTTGAAATTTACGATTGACCCCCATACCTATACCGTTGTTGGGAAGGGAGCGGACCAAGCCAATGCGACGATTGCGGCCAATGCAGCAGCAGTTCCAGGTTTGGTAGACTTTAATAATCCGGCGGTACTTTTAGCTCTGGCAGGTCTAGCGATTACCATTTTCTTCGTCGTGAAGGGAGTCAAGGGAGGGATTATCCTTTCCATCTTCGCGACGACTGTTTTGGGAATTCTGGTCCATGTCGTAGATGTGTCGAAAATCGACTTTGCAAGTACCCATCTAGGAGCTGCTTTTAAAGACTTGGGTACCATCTTTGGTCAAGCCTTGGGATCAAAAGGATTGGGTTCTTTGATTTCCAATACGTCTCGTTTACCTGAGACCTTGATGGCCATTTTGGCCTTCTCTTTGACCGATATTTTTGATACGATCGGAACTCTGATCGGTACGGGTGAAAAAGTTGGAATCATCGCGACAAGTGGTGAAAATCATGAGTCAGTTAAATTGGATAAGGCTCTTTACTCTGATTTGGTGGCAACTTCAGTAGGTGCCATTGCCGGTACTTCAAATGTGACAACTTATATTGAATCTGCAGCAGGTATCGGTGCTGGTGGTCGTACTGGTTTGACAGCTCTAGTGGTTGCGATCTGTTTTGCTGTTTCAAGTATCTTTAGTCCGTTGTTGGCCATTGTCCCAACAGCTGCCACTGCCCCAATTTTGATTGTTGTGGGGATCATGATGTTAAGTGGTTTGAAAAATATCCATTGGGAAGATATGTCAGAAGCGATTCCTGCTTTCTTCACATCGATCTTTATGGGCTTCAGTTATTCTATCACACAAGGGATTGCGGCTGGATTTATTACCTATAGCTTTGTAAAAGTGGTGAAAGGGGAAGCAAAAGACGTGCATAGCATGATTTGGATATTAGATCTTCTCTTTATTTTGAACTATATCAGCATGGCTTTGAATTAATTGATCAGAAACGAATAACGAAGAAGAGGCTGGGACAAAAGTCCTAGCCTCTCAATTGTCTTTGGATTGTCGAGCAAGACGCAGTGGTTGAGTGGGCTCTACTACGCTGATTTCATCAGCTTTTACAGCCCTACTCAACTGTGCGGAGGTGGGACGACGAAATCGAATTCTAACGAATGACCGATTTCTGTCCCACTCTCTTCCTTTTTTGTCTATCAACATGGAAATTTTAAGCAACAATTTCTAAAAGTAAGAGCAGAATCTAAAAAAGTTTGGTATAATAGAAAAATGATTAGTCATAATGAAACGGAGCTGATGGCTCTAGGGGAACAACTAGGAAAATTGCTAGATAAGCAGGATGTGATAATCTTGTCGGGTGATCTAGGAGCGGGAAAAACAACCTTTACAAAGGGACTTGCAAGAGGGCTCGGGATCAAACAGATGATTAAAAGTCCTACCTATACCATCGTTCGTGAATACGAAGGGCGCCTTCCGCTCTATCATATGGATGTTTACCGGATTGGAAACGACCCAGATTCTATCGATTTGGATGATTTTATATATGGAGAAGGTGTCACCGTTATTGAATGGGGTGAGCTCATTGCTTCCAATCTTCCAGATGGCTATTTGAAACTATTCATCCGAAAATTGGAGGATGGACGCAAGATAGAGTTTGAGGCCGTGGGAGCACGTGCAGAGGCTCTGCTCGCTTCCTTTGAAAAAGTGAGAACGACCGATGACTAAGCAAAAGGAAGTTGTATTAGAGATACGACAAGCTGAAAGTATGGACGCGACTCTTCTTGTTGATTTCCTAGATCAGGTTGGCGCAGAGAGTGATTATATGACGCTAGATGAAGCGGGAATCGGGATGACGCCACCTGATATGGAGCGATTTCTCCTGCTTCAGGAAAGAGCAGACAATCGTATTTGTCTCTTGCTATTTCTAGATCAACAGTTGGTGGGCTTGCTCAATATTACAGCTGCTTCGCAGCGTTCTGTTCGACACATTGGTGAAGTGTTTATTGTGATTCAAAAAAGTTATTGGAATCAAGGACTTGGACAGATCTTACTGGAAGAAGGAGTCGAGTGGGCTCGCTCAACAGGGATTCTTCGTAAATTAGTTTTAACTGTTCAAGTGCGCAATAAACGGGCAGTACATGTCTATCAAAAATTGGGCTTTGACATCGAAGGATGCCAAGCTCGAGGAGCTTATTCAGCAGAAGGGGAATTTTTGGATGTTTACCTTATGGGTAAACTCATAGATTAAAGAGAGATTCTATATGGTTAAAAAAATTATTTTAATGTTCTTGAGCTTATTGACAGTAACTGTGATCGGAATTGGAGCGTACGGCTTAACGATTCTCAATCAAACGACAGGGACACTCAGTAAGACCTATAAAAGTTTTGGAAATGAAACCAATGTCATTGCAGAAAATAAACCCATGACCATTCTTTTAATGGGGGTTGATACCGGAAATGGTTCGCGAGAAGATCCTTGGGCGGGAAATAGTGATACCATGATTCTAGTGACGGTCAATCCTCGTACCAAAGAAACGACTATGACAAGCCTAGAAAGAGATATTTTAACCAATGTTAGCTCGGATGGTCAAACAGTGCAAGAAAAATTAAATGCGGCCTATGCTCAAGGCGGCGCTAAACTTGCCATTAAGACCATTCAGGATCTCTTAAATATTCATATTGACCGCTATGTCATGATCAATATGAAGGGGCTCATCCAATTGGTTGACAAAATTGGAGGGATCACGGTCAATAATCCCTTTGATTTTGACATCTCCATTGAAGAAAATGAGCCGGAGTACACGGCTAAGATTGCACCAGGACGTCATGAGATTAATGGGGAACAAGCGCTGGTTTATTCACGGATGCGATATCAGGATCCAGAAGGGGATTATGGGCGTCAGAAGCGTCAACGTGAAGTGATCAAAAAAATTGTGGAGAAGGTCTTGAGCTTAAATAGCTTAAGTCATTATAAGGGAATTATTGATTCTGTTAGTGACAATATGCAAACCAATATTTCCTTAGACAGCAATAGTCTTCTTCAATTGTTGGGCTACAAGGATGCACTTTCTACCATCCATCAATACCAGCTAAAAGGGGAAGATGCTACCTTAGCAGATGGTGGAAGTTATCAGATTGTGACCTCCAAACATCTCTTAAAAATTCAAAACATTATCCGAAAAGCCTTGGGAATGAAAGAAGTTAAAACGCTAAAAACCAATGCTTATCTATTGGATGGTGATGAAGAGTTGAAAGAATCCTCATCTCAGGAGCAAGCCCCATCCGCTGCTTCTGAGGGAGCTCCGGTTTATCAAGAGTATTATCAACAACCGGTTGTGCCTTCTAGTCAAGACACAGGAGGGGTGACAGCTCAAAGTTCAGCAGCCACTGTTACACCTGTTACACCTGTTGCGCCTGCGGCCTCAGATTCAAGTAGTGTCGCACCAACAGTGCCGTCGCAATAATAAAAAAACGATTGAGAGTTGGACATTTCTCAATCGTTTTTATTTGTTTGCCAAATGGCTTGAATTTCTTTTAGCGAAGCAGTTGCCTGTTGGCTAAAGAGTTTTGCCTTGTATTGAAAATCGTTCACGAGTTCATTGAGATTGGCTTTTTGTTCTTGAATAATATCAAGGTTGTGTTGGATTTTTGCTAGGTTCTCTTGAATGCCTTTGACCAACTGTCCCGTTTCCTGTACATCCGACTTCATTTCATGGCGGTTCTTGACTAGATGATAGCTGATACTAGCTCCTGTTGCAAACCAGAAGAGATTTCTTAGTTTCATATGGCCTCCTTGTTTTAGCTGTTTTGAATTTTTCCTGCTAGCCTTGCTAATTGCTCAAAATTTGGCTCGTGTTCAGTAAAGGAAATCGTGAGCTCGTCTTGATCGGTATAGCGAGGAATGATGTGGACATGGGTATGAAAAACAGTCTGTCCAGCAATTTCTTCCATGTTACTGATGATATTCATGGCAGGAGCTTGGGTTGCAGCTTTTACTTTTTGGGCAACTTTAGAAACACGGGCAAACAATTGAGCAGTAGTGGTTTCATCCATTTCTAAGAGGTTGCGAGCATGCTTTTTAGGAACCACTAAGGTGTGGCCTGGAGTGACTTGAGAGATGTCTAAAAAGGCGAGAACTTCCTCATCTTCATAGACTTTAGAAGACGGAATGTCACCTGCTACAATCTTACAAAAAATACAATCATCAACCATAAATACACCTCATTTAGACTAAATTTTGTTATAATATAAGAACATTATACCAGAAATTGGAGAAAATATGTTAGAAATCAACAAGTTGACAGGGGGCTATATCAATATCCCTGTCTTGAAAGAGGTGAGCTTTTCAGTACCTGATGGCCAACTGGTCGGTTTAATTGGCCTAAATGGAGCAGGAAAGTCTACCACGATTAATGAAATTATTGGTCTATTGCATCCGTATGCTGGGGAAGTACGGATTGATGGCTTGAGCCTTCCAGAAGCTCCAACGGAATACCGCAAGAAAATTGGTTATATTCCAGAAACACCGAGTCTGTATGAGGAGCTAACTTTAAGAGAACATATTGAAACAGTAGCCATGGCCTATGATTTAGACCTGGATCAAGTAATGGCGCGTGTGCAACCCTTGTTGCAACAGTTCCGCCTTGCTGAAAAATTAGATTGGTTTCCAACCCAGTTTTCAAAAGGAATGAAGCAGAAGGTCATGATTATTTGCGCCTATGCAGTGGATCCAAGTCTCTATATTGTGGATGAACCCTTTTTAGGATTGGACCCTGTAGCCATAGCGGATTTGATTCAGTTGCTTTCAGATGAAAAGGCGAAAGGTAAATCCATTTTGATGAGTACCCACGTTCTAGATTCGGCTGAAAAAATGTGCGATGGTTTTGTGATCCTTCATAAAGGCCAGGTTCGAGCAAAAGGAACTTTGGACGAGTTGCGTGCAACATTTGGAAATGAAAAAGCCAGTTTGAATGATATCTATATGACCTTGACAGAAGAGGGTACAGCATGAAAGAGTTGATGAAAAAACGCCAGCAAACCTTTCAAAATCAATGCATCAAATACAGTCGTTATGTTCTGAACGATCACTTTGTTTTGTTTCTGTTGATTTTTATCGGATTTTTGGCAGTTCAATACAGTCAATTTTTGCAACACTTACCTAAGGATCCAAGCTTGATCCGCTGGAGTCTCTTGATTGGCTTGCTACTCTTGGTTCCAATTGGGAATATTGCGACTTATTTGGAGAAGCCGGATGCCTTGTTTCTTTTAGTGAAAGAAGAAGAACTGAAAAGCTATATCAAGGGACAGGTGAGAAAGTCTTTTGGATATTGGTTTGTCATTCAAAGTCTGGTCCTCTTACTACTCACGCCACTTTTTCTCGCTACAGGAGTCAGCGAAATGGGAGTCGTGGCTTATTGGATCGGTTTAGGACTGGCTAAAGGGCTTGCCTTTTGGCTAAAGGCGTCGCGTTTCTACCAGGATGGGAACCTCAAATGGGAGTTCGCTATTTCTCGGGAGAATGCTCGAAAACAATTGATTCTTCGCTTTTTCGCCTTGTTTACAACCGTCAAAGGGATTACCAACAGTGTTAAAAGGAGAGTGTATTTAGACAGCCTCCTCACTCTGTTTCCTAAAACACATGGGAATACTTGGCTTCATCTGTATATGCGCTCCTTTTTCAGAAATGGCGATCTCTTTTCGATGACGCTAAGGCTCCTCATCCTTTCGATTCTTGCTATGATCTTTATTCCCCAAGACTTAGTGGTTATAGCGCTTGTGGCTCTACTGAATTACTTGGCTATTTTCCAATTGCTCGGTTTATATAGTGCCTTTGACTACCAACCGTTAACCCTCTTATTTCCAATGAAAAAAGGGAGTAAAAAAGTTGGTTTGCGCAAGACAATTCGGTTTGTCATGTTTGTAGAAATACTAGCAGAAGGTTTGTTTGGACTATTCTTTATTGGGGATAAGCTCTTGTTGCTGGGCTTACTGGCTTATACCCTTATTTTAACCTTGCTCTATCTTTCATTTAAGTTAGCGCGCTTGGTTGACGAAAGTCGTTAAAATTAGTAAAATAGATTGGAAACTTTTTACGGAGGATAAGATGGACTCGAATGAAAAAGAGCTAAGCCTCACCCCTATTCCAGGAAAGAGTGGGAAGGCCTACAAGGGCACCTATCCAGATGGTGAGCTTGTTTTTGTTAAAATGAATACGACTCCAATTCTTGCGGGTCTTGCAAAAGAACAGATCGCCCCACAATTGTTATGGAGCCGTCGCTTACCGGATGGCAATGTGATGAGTGCTCAAGAATGGCTAAATGGGGAGATCCTTACCCCAAATGGGATGTCCAAAAAGCAAGTGGTCAATATTCTAACACGTTTGCATCGCTCTAGACCTTTAATGACCCAATTGAAAAAATTAGGTTATTCTGTGGAATCACCTCTAGAATTGCTCAACTCTTGGAGTAACCGGTTGCCGATTGCTCTTCGTCAAAACCATTACATTCAATCAGTGGTGAAGAATCTGCGTAAGACAGTTCCTGCTTTTCGAGAGGATTATGCGACCATTGTTCATGGGGATGTCCGACACAGCAATTGGATTGAAACGGATAGTGGCTTGATTTACTTAGTCGATTGGGATTCCGTTCGTTTGACAGACCGGATGCTGGATGTGGCCCATATCTTGAGTCACTATATTCCAGATTCGAATTGGCGCGATTGGTTGGGTTATTACGGCTACAAGTACAATCAAAAAGTATTTGCGAAACTCTATTGGTTTGGTCAATATTCTTTCTTGTGCCAAATTGCCAAGTACTATGAAAATAATGATCTAGAAAATGTCAATCGCGAGATCTATGCTCTGCGCAATTTCCGGTTGAAATATGGAAAGGAAATATGAGAGTTAGAAATCGCAAAGGGGCGACAGAATTATTAGAGGCCAATCCGCAATATGTGGTGCTGAACCCAGAAGATGCTAAGGGAAAGTGGCACGAGATTTTTGGAAATAACCATCCCATCCATATCGAAGTGGGGAGTGGTAAAGGTGCCTTTATCACCGGTATGGCCAAGGCCAATCCAGAGTTCAACTACATTGGAATTGATATCCAAAAATCTGTTTTGAGCTATGCCTTGGATAAGGTCTTAGAAGCGGATGTACCCAATATTAAGTTGCTTTGGGTAGACGGCGATAGCTTGACCAATTACTTTGAAGACGGTGAGATTGATCAACTCTATCTGAATTTTTCAGATCCCTGGCCAAAGAAACGTCATGAAAAACGTCGCTTGACCTACAAGAGTTTCCTTGATACCTTCAAGCAAATTCTTCCAGAACACGGAGAAATTCACTTCAAGACAGACAATCGTGGCTTGTTTGAATACAGTTTGGTCAGCTTTTCACAATATGGAATGACCTTGAAAGGGGTCTGGTTGGACCTTCATGCTAGTGATTTTGAAGGCAATGTTATGACCGAATACGAGAAGAAGTTCTCTAGCAAAGGGCAGGTCATTTACCGTGTGGAAGCGCAGTTTTAGCATATTCCTTGCAATCACTGCGGAATCGTGTTATAATATTTAAAATGAATAGAAAAGGAGAGGCGGGGATATATCTTCGCCTCTTATCTGTGAGGAGGTGGCAACCATCGCAACGATAGTTGAGTTAGTAACAGAAGTGATTCAACCAGTAATTCAGGCTCCATTTGAATTGGTGGATGTTGAATATGGCAAGATGGGTGGTGACTACATCTTAAGTATTTTTGTTGATAAACCAGAAGGGATCACTTTAAATGATACAGCAGATTTGACAGAGGTGATTAGTCCGCTGTTAGATCAAATCAAGCCGGATCCTTTCCCAGAGCAGTACTTCTTAGAAGTGACCAGTCCTGGTTTGGAGCGGCCCTTGAAAACCAAGGAAGCTCTTGAAGGTGCTGTTGGGAAGTATATCCACGTCGGTTTATACAAGGCTGTTGAGAAACAAAAGGTCTTTGAAGGAACCTTGGTGCGTTTTGAAGAGGATGTTTTGACCATTGAGTATATGGATAAAACGCGGAAAAAAACAGTAGCTATTCCTTACAATCTTGTGTCTAAAGCAAGATTGGCTGTAAAATTGTAACTGAATGAAAGAAAGGAAGCCTTAGAAGAGGCAAGAAAAACATGAGTAAAGAAATGCGAGAAGCCTTCCGTATCTTGGAAGAAGACAAAGGGATCAAGAAAGAAGATATCATTGAAGCGGTCACAGAATCATTGCGTTCAGCTTATCGCCGTCGTTATGGTCAAGCAGAAAGTGCAGCCATTGAATTTAATGAAAAAACTGGAGATTTCCGGGTTTATACAGTTCGTGAAGTGGTGGATGAAGTCTTTGATAGCCGATTGGAAATCAGCTTGAAGGATGCCTTGGCAATTAATTCAGCTTATGAGTTGGGAGATAAGATCAAGTTTGAAGAAGCTCCTGCTGAATTTGGCCGAGTTGCAGCGCAATCCGCTAAACAAACGATCATGGAAAAAATGCGCAAGCAAACACGCACCATCACTTATAATACTTATAAAGAACATGAAAATGAAATTATGAGTGGTACGGTGGAACGTTTTGACAATCGCTTTATCTATGTCAATCTTGGCACAATCGAGGCGCAATTGTCTAAACAAGATCAGATTCCAGGTGAGATTTTCCAATCTCATGATCGCATCGAAGTGTTTGTCTATAAGGTAGAAGATAACCCACGAGGTGTCAATGTCTTCGTTAGCCGGAGCCATCCAGAAATGATCAAACGCCTCATGGAGCAAGAAATTCCTGAAGTCTATGATGGAACAGTTGAAATCATGAGCGTGGCGCGTGAAGCTGGAGACCGGACCAAGGTGGCGGTTCGTAGCCATAATCCAAATGTGGATGCGATTGGGACCATCGTTGGTCGTGGTGGATCGAACATTAAAAAGATTACGAGCAAATTCCATCCGGCACGCTATGATCAAAAATTGGACCGCATGGTTCCAACAGAAGAAAACATCGATGTCATTGAATGGGTTCCAGATCCAGCTGAATTCATCTACAATGCGATTGCTCCTGCAGAAGTAGACCAAGTTATCTTTGACGATGAAGATAGCAAGCATGCACTTGTCGTGGTACCGGATAACAAATTATCTCTGGCCATTGGTCGCCGTGGGCAAAACGTTCGCTTGGCAGCTCATTTGACCGGTTACCGGATCGATATCAAATCTGCGAGTGAGTTTGAAGAAATGGAAGAAGCTCAAGAAACTTTTGAAGACCAAGTAGAAAGTGATCAAGAGCAGGTCGATTAAGAGAAGGAGGGAAAATGGTTAAGACAAGAAAAATCCCTTTGAGAAAATCAGTCGTTTCAAACGAAATTATCGATAAGCGCGATTTGCTCCGCATTGTCAAAAATAAAGAAGGACAAGTCTTTATCGATCCAACTGGCAAAGCCAATGGTCGTGGAGCCTATATCAAATTAGATAATGAAGAAGCGGCACTTGCCAAGAAAAAGAAAGCTTTTAATCGTAGTTTTAATATGGAAGTAGAAGAAGCTTTCTATGATAAATTGATCGCATATGTAGATCATAAGGTGAAGAGAAGAGAGTTAGGCCTTGAATAAGCAAAAATTGAGCAATTTGTTAGGTTTGGCACAAAGAGCAGGAAGACTCATTTCTGGAGAAGAACTCGTGATCAAAGCAATCCAGGAAGAAAAAGCAAAATTAGTTTTTCTAGCAAATGATGCTGCTAGTAACCTGACAAAGAAAGTGACGGATAAGGGTCACTATTATGAGGTTCAAGTATCTACCGTGTTTTCAACACTAGAATTAAGCACTGCAATTGGACGTGCCCGGAAGGTCGTCGCTGTTGTAGATGCTGGATTTTCAAAGAAAATGAGGTCTCTTATGGAATAGAAGAGGAGGACAGCAATTGTCTAAGAAAAGATTATACGAAATTGCCAAAGAATTGGGCAAGGAAAGTAAGGAAGTCGTCACTCGTGCGAAAGAATTAGGTTTGGATATAAAAAGTCATGCCTCTAGTGTCGATACAGAAGCGGCTGAAAAGTTGATCAAGAGCTTTGCAGCTAAAAAAGAAACAGTCGAAAAGAAAGTTGCAGAAGTAGCAACTAAGGCAGCGACTGTTGTAGAAAAAAAAGAAGTAGCTCAACCGCAAGAAAAGAAAGCGACTGAGACTACAGCTCAAGCACCAGCTGCAAAACCAAAGAGTCGGAACTTTAAAGCAGAACGGGAAGCACGTGCAAAAGAGCAGGCAGAACGTAGAAAACAACAAGACAATCGTCCAAAACGTGATCGCAAAGACAATCAGCGCAATGGAGATAGCCGAAATCAACGACCACAGGATCGTAATGAACAACGAAATCAAGGGGCTGATCGTCGCACTAACCGACAAGACCAAAGACGGGGTTCTCAAGCGCCAATTTCACCAAAAATGGACTTCAAAGCGCGTGCAGCAGCTCTGAAAGCTGAACAAAATGCTGAGTATGCTCGTGGTAGTGAAGATCGCTTTAAACAACAAGTAGCCAAAGAAGAACAAGAGCGTCAACAACGTCGGAAGCGAGTGGAAGCTCCAGAAGTGAAAACTCCAGTGCAAGAGCCAAGTGTTGAGAATTTTGCAAAACCAGCTGTTGCAACTGCACCGGCTCAAGTAGATACACGCCGTAAAAAACAAGCGCGACCAGATAAAAAACGCGATGATTTTGATCGTGAAGAAGATGGTCCAAGAAAACAACAAAGGAATCGAAGTAGTCAAAATCAAGTGAGAAATCAGAAGAATAGTAACTGGAACACAAATAAGAAAAATAAAAAAGGCAAGAACAATCGTCCTGAAGCTCCAAAACCAGTAACAGAGCGTAAATTCCATGAATTACCAAGTGAATTTGAGTACACAGATGGCATGACGGTTGCAGAAATCGCAAAACGAATCAAGCGTGAACCGGCTGAAATTGTCAAGAAACTCTTCATGATGGGCGTGATGGCGACCCAAAACCAATCGCTTGACGGCGATACCATTGAACTCTTGATGGTCGATTATGGCATCGAAGCCAAGAAAAAAGTTGAAGTGGATAATGCGGATATTGAACGCTTCTTCGTAGAAGATGGCTATCTCAACGAAGATGAGTTGGTAGAACGTCCACCAGTTGTCACCATCATGGGACACGTTGACCACGGGAAGACAACCCTCTTGGATACGCTTCGTAATTCTCGTGTTGCGACAGGTGAAGCAGGTGGGATCACCCAGCATATCGGTGCCTACCAAATCGTTGAGAATGGCAAGAAGATTACCTTCTTGGATACACCAGGACACGCGGCCTTTACTTCTATGCGGGCGCGTGGTGCATCTGTTACCGATATTACCATCTTGGTCGTAGCGGCAGATGATGGGGTAATGCCTCAGACTATTGAAGCCATCAATCACTCAAAAGCGGCAAACGTTCCAATTATCGTTGCGATTAACAAGATTGATAAACCAGGTGCCAATCCAGAACGTGTGATCGGAGAATTGGCAGAGCATGGTGTTATGTCAACTGCCTGGGGTGGAGATTCTGAGTTCGTAGAAATCTCAGCTAAGTTCAACCAAAATATCGATGAACTCTTGGAAACGGTACTTCTGGTGGCTGAAATCCAAGAACTCAAAGCAGACCCAACTGTTCGTGCCATTGGTACGGTTATCGAAGCTCGTTTGGATAAAGGAAAAGGTGCGGTGGCAACCCTTCTTGTTCAACAAGGGACCTTGAATGTGCAAGACCCAATCGTTGTCGGAAATACTTTCGGACGTGTTCGTGCCATGACCAATGACCTTGGACGTCGTGTGAAAGTGGCTGGACCATCAACACCTGTATCTATCACAGGTTTGAACGAAGCCCCAATGGCAGGTGACCACTTTGCGGTTTACGAAGATGAAAAATCTGCGCGTGCAGCAGGTGAAGAACGTGCCAAACGTGCATTGATGAAACAACGTCAAGTAACCAACCGTGTCAGCCTGGAAAATCTCTTTGATACCCTGAAGGCTGGGGAAGTGAAATCTGTAAATGTGATCATCAAGGCCGATGTACAAGGTTCTGTTGAAGCCCTTGCTGCTTCTCTTCAAAAGATTGAGGTAGAAGGTGTGAAAGTGACCATTGTTCACTCAGCTGTTGGTGCCATCAACGAATCAGATGTAACCCTTGCGGAAGCTTCCAATGCCTTCATCATTGGATTTAACGTTCGCCCTACTCCACAAGCTCGTCAACAGGCAGAAGCTGATGAGGTGGAAATCCGTCTTCACTCCATCATCTACAAAGTGATTGAAGAAATGGAAGACGCCATGAAGGGGATGCTGGATCCAGAATATGAAGAAAAAGTCATCGGGGAAGCGGTCATTCGTGAAACCTTCAAAGTCTCTAAGGTGGGGACTATCGGTGGATTTATGGTCCTTAGTGGTAAGGTAACTCGTGATTCCAAAGTTCGTGTCATTCGTGACGGAGTTGTCATCTATGACGGTGCTTTAGCAAGCTTGAAGCACTTTAAAGATGATGTGAAAGAAGTGACAAATGGCCGTGAAGGTGGATTGATGATTGAAGGATACAATGATATCAAAGCAGATGATACCATTGAAGCCTACATCATGGAAGAAATCAAAAAATAAGAAGTTAACTAGGAAGAGAGGGGGTTCCTCTCGTTTCCTAGTTTTTCAATACAGAGCAGAAAGGAGTTCCTATGGCAAGTCATTTTCGGACAGACCGAGTAGGGATGGAAATCAAGCGTGAAGTAAACGAAATTTTGCAAAAGAAAGTTCGTGATCCGCGTGTTCAAGGCGTGACCATCACGGATGTTCAAATGCTAGGCGATTTGTCTATGGCGAAGGTCTATTATTCGATTATGAGTGACCTGGCTTCTGACAATCAAAAAGCTCAGACAGGGCTTGAAAAAGCAACAGGAACCATCAAGCGTGAATTAGGTCGGAATTTGAAATTGTACAAAATTCCGGATTTAACCTTTGTGAAAGATGAATCAATCGAATATGGTAATAAAATTGATGCCATGTTGCGCAATTTGAATAAAGACTAGAGGAGGTGGGAATTTCCCACCTCCTTGTTTTGTCTCTCCATACAGAAAAATAGAGCCAAAAGGAAAAGCGGTTTCAAAAAATTGTAGAAATTTACAGAAATCTCTTGTGTGATTGGAAATTATCCTTTACAATAGGAGAGGAGTTTTATTTCTGATCTCAAATTTGGAGGAATGAACATGTCGATTAACTGGCAGGAAATTGTATTTAACTTTTTGGGAGGCCTGGGTCTCTTTCTCTATAGTATTAAAACCATGGGAGAAGGCTTGCAACAGGCTGCAGGAGATCGACTTCGATACTATATTGATAAATATACGAGTAATCCCTTTCTAGGGGTTCTAGTAGGGATTGGAATGACTGCCTTGATTCAGTCGAGTTCAGGGGTTACAGTGATTACGGTCGGTCTGGTGAGTGCAGGACTTCTAACCCTCCGCCAAGCTATTGGTATTGTTATGGGGGCCAATATTGGAACGACTATTACCTCCTTTATCATTGGTTTTAAATTAGGAGACTACGCTCTTCCCATGCTCTTTATCGGAGCGGTTTGTCTCTTCTTTACCAAAAATCGTTTGGTTAATAATGTTGGACGAATCGTTTTTGGGGTCGGTGGTATCTTCTTTGCCCTCAACTTGATGAGTGGGGCTATGGAACCTCTTAAAGATTTGCAAGTCTTTCGTGACTATATGGTACAGTTAAGTAAAAGTCCTATCTTGGGTGTCTTTGTCGGATCAGGATTAACTCTTTTGATTCAGGCCTCTTCTGCAACCATTGGTATTTTGCAAAATCTCTATGCTAGTCATTTGATTGACCTGAAAGGGGCCCTCCCAGTTCTCTTCGGTGATAATATCGGAACAACCATTACGGCTATCATTGCTTCCTTGGGAGCGAATATTGCGGCCAAACGTGTGGCGGGTGCCCATGTAGCCTTTAATGTTATCGGAACCATTATCTGTCTTGTCTTCCTTGTTCCGTTTACATCTTTGATTCAATGGTTTGAAACGACTCTTCATTTGTCTCCAGAAATGACCATAGCCTTTGCTCACGGAACCTTTAATATAACCAATACCATCATCCAGTTTCCGTTTATTGGAGCCCTTGCCTTTTTGGTGACTAAGCTCATTCCTGGAGAAGACGAAGTTGTTAAATACGAACCACTTTACTTGGATGAACATTTGATCAAACAAGCTCCTTCGATTGCCCTTGGAAATGCTAAAAAAGAATTGCTTCATTTGGGAGGATATGCAGATAAAGCATTCAGCCTCTCTTATGACTATATTGTTCAGCAAAATGAAAAAATGGCTGAAAAAGGCCATAAGACAGAAGAAGCGATCAATACAATCGATGATGATTTGACTCGCTACTTAATTCGTCTGTCGAGTGAAGCCTTGAGTACCAAAGAAAGTGAAGCCTTGACCAATATCTTGGATTCTTCACGGGATTTGGAGCGGATTGGAGATCACGCAGAAGCTTTAATCAACTTGACGGATTATTTGATTCGCAAGAAAGTAGAATTCTCTGCAGATGCCTTGGCTGAATTAGAGGATATCTACCAAAAGACAGCGATCTTTGTTAAAGACGCCCTTCGGAGTGTGGAAGAAGATGACCAAACCTTGGCAGCTGAATTGCAACAACGCCATGAAGCTATTGAAAAACTTGAAAAGAAATTGAGAAAGACACATATTTCTCGTTTAAACAAGGGAGAATGTACGCCACAAGCAGGGGTCAACTTTATTGATATCATCTCTCACTATACACGAGTAGCGGATCATGCCATGAATATTGCTGAAAAAGTACAAATGGAACAAATTTAATGAATGATGAACAGAGTAAGGAGCTGACTTACTCTGTTTTTTAGATTCTTTTTTAAAAATAGGTCTATACCATTTACAAATAAAACTGAAAGCGTTATAATATGTATGAAAAAAAAGGAACTTTTGTTTCTACAATGGAAAGGACGTTCTTATGTCTACATATATTAAAGCAGATCAATTTTATTATCCACACGGAGTCCGTCGTGGAGGTTATTTGGAACTTGTGGATGGCAAATTCGGAAAGCATGTAGAAAACTTGCCAGAAGGTGCAGAAGTATTGGATTATTCTGGCTATAGCATTGCGCCAGGTCTCGTTGATACACACATCCATGGATTTGGTGGCGTTGATGTTATGGATAACAACATTGAAGGGACCCTTCATACCATGAGTGAAGGCCTGTTGAGTACAGGGGTGACCAGCTTTTTACCTACGACCTTGACCTCTTCTTATGAACAACTACTGGCTGTTACAGAAAATATCGGCGCACGATACAAAGAGGCGACGGGTGCTAAAATTCGTGGTATCTACTTTGAAGGACCTTATTTTACAGAAAAATACAAGGGGGCTCAAAACCCAGCGTATATGAAAGATCCAAGTCTGAAGGAATTCCGAGCCTGGCAAAAAGCCTCTCATGGTCTTTTGAATAAGATTGCACTGGCACCAGAGCGTGAGGGTGTCGAAGATTTTGTCCGGACCATTACAGGTGAAGGGGTGACAGTTGCCTTAGGACATTCCAATGCGACCTTTAAAGAAGCAAAGAAAGCGGTTGATGCAGGAGCAAGTGTTTGGGTACATGCCTACAACGGTATGCGAGGCCTCAATCACCGTGAACTCGGAATGGTAGGGGCGATGTATGAATTGCCACATACAACTGCAGAATTGATTTGTGATGGTCACCATGTAGATCCTTTAGCCTGTGATATCTTGATGAAGCAAAAAGGAAAAGAAAATGTTGCCTTAATAACGGACTGTATGACTGCTGGTGGTTTAGCAGATGGGGACTATATGCTTGGTGAATTTCCTGTGGTAGTTGCTGATGGAACTGCTCGTTTGAAATCAACTGGCAATCTTGCTGGTTCTATATTGAAATTAAAAGATGGCTTGAAAAATGTAGTAGAATGGGGAATTGCCAATCCTTATGAAGCTGTCATGATGGCCAGTCTCAATCCTGCAAAATCCGTTCATATTGACGATGTCTGTGGACAAATTCGGGAAGGCTATGATGCTGACTTTATTGTACTGGATCAGGATTTGGAACTGGTTGCGACCTACCTTGATGGTGTCAAACGTTACCAAGCATGAAACTAGATTGAAATAGAAAGTCCAACCCTCTTTAGGCTTAGACCTAAAGGGGGTTTTTGTAGGAGGAATTGTATTCTTTGTTTGGGACTCTTAACAGTTGGTGAATAAAGCCCTTTCATGCTATAATGGAGACTGAAATGTGAGGTAATTTATGAAGAAAATAGATTTACGGTTTTTAGCGATGGGAATTTTTTTCTTGCTCTATGGTTTGGTAAGGAAAAGTCCCTTTATCCTGGTGGTTGGAGGAGCCTTTTTAGTTTATAGTTTTTATAGCAAGAAAATGGAGCCAACTAAACTAAATCGGTTTAAACCAGAGCTCAAACTTCGAGGGCCTAAGAAATCAAAATCAAAGAAAGAAAAGAAAAAATGAACACCTATCGTTTAAACAATGGGCTAGAGATTCCTGTTCTGGGATTTGGAACATGGAAAGCAGCTGATGGGAAAGAAGCTTATGAAGCAGTTTTGGCTGCTTTGAAAGCGGGGTACCGCCATATTGATACAGCTGCTTATTATCAGAATGAAGAAAGTGTTGGTCGGGCGATTCAAGATAGTGGCCTTTCGCGTGAAAAATTATTTGTAACGACCAAACTCTGGAATACCAATCACACTTACGAAGAAGCTCAGGCCGCTCTGGACGAGTCCCTGAAAAAACTTGGCCTTGACTATGTAGATCTTTATTTGATTCATTGGCCAAATCCAAAACCACTTCGTGAGGAGGATGCCTGGAAAGAGAGAAATGCTGAGGTTTGGCGGGCAATGGAAGATATGGTAAAGGCTGGCAAGGTTCGATCCATTGGGGTCAGTAACTTCCTGCCCCATCATCTGGAAGCCCTCTTAAAAACAGCTCAGATCATCCCAGCTGTGAATCAAATTCGCCTCTCTCCTGGTGTTTACCAAAAAGAGGCCATTGAAGCTAGTCGTAAACAGGGTATTTTACTAGAAGCTTGGGGACCTTTTGGCCAAGGAGAATTGTTCCAAAATAAACATGTAAAAGAAATGGCTACAAGATATGGGAAGACGGTTGCTCAACTGGCTTTAGCCTGGAGTTTGCAAGAAGGTTTTCTTCCCTTGCCAAAATCAGTGACCCCAGAACGAATTGCTAGCAATTTGGACTGTTTTGGTTTTGAACTGACCCAAGAGGATTGCGACTATCTGAAAAATCTACCGGTTCAAGCAGGTGCACCGGATCCAGATCAGAAAGATTTTTAAGAGAAAGTGGGATAATTATCATTTCCGAGAGTGAGGGGACTCTCGGATTTTTTGCTATTCTTTTTGGTATAAAATAATTTTAACACTCTAACTAAAACAGACGTTCTATAATACTTTCCCATATAAAATAGCCAGATAACGAACGAAAATAAATCTTTAACTAGTAACATTCGTAAATATTACATTTTTGTTACAATTCCAGTTTGAATGAATTTTCAGACAATTTTGCGCTATAATAGGAACTATTAAAATAAAAGGGGAGTTCCTATGAACAGACAAGAGCGTTTTTCATTAAGAAAATACAAATTTGGCGTGGCTTCAGTATTATTGGGGTCTGTATTGGTGTTTGGATCTGCACAAGCAAGTGCAGAAGAACAAACAAGTGGGCAAAAGAGTCCTGAGACACAGCTAGTAGCTACTAGTCAAGGACTACCATCGCAAGAACAGAATTTGCAAGCAACAACACCGACAAGTGTAGCTACTGTTGAAAAGACAGCAGTTGCTAAAGAGGCTGTAACTGAGAAGACAGAATCTGCTCCTGCAGAGGCAGATGCAACTGAAAAGGCGACTGCACCTAGAGAAGGAGCAGATGCTTCACAAACAAAATCAGCAGAAGCTGCAAAACCGGTAGAAAAAGCTACAGAAGTAGCGACTCCTACAAGTTCTGAAACGACTGCCCGTCATGAGGCTGCAGAAAAACCTCAAAGTATTGAGAGCGATGAAATCATTACTGTCCCACAAACTTGGAAACAAGGATACAAGGGTGAAGGAATGGTGGTTGCTGTCATTGACTCAGGTTTGGATGTCAACCACGAAGTTCTTCGTATCACAGATCCTTCAAAAGCTAAGTTTAAAAACCAAAATGATATTGAAGCTGCTAAGAAGAAGGCAGGAATTGATTATGGTAAATGGTACAACGACAAGGTAGTCTACGCTTACGATTACTTTGACGGTACAGATAATATCAAGGAAGCTGAGAGAGAATCTCATGGGATGCACGTTACAGGGATTGCAACAGGGAACCCTGATAAAGATGCAGCAAACGGCGAAAAGATCTATGGTGTAGCTCCGGAAGCACAAGTGATGTTTATGCGTGTCTTCTCCGATCGTCAAAAAACGACTGGTTCTGCCCTTTATGTAAAAGCAATTGATGATGCTGTTGCCCTTGGTGCAGATACCATCAATATGAGTCTGGGATCTTCTACTGGTTCCACGGTCAACGCAGGTTCAGATATTATTGATGCTATCAAACGGGCACGTGCAAAAGGTGTCTCTGTGTTGATTTCTGCCGGAAATAGTAATACCTTTGGGAATGGTTATTCAAGACCATCGGCTGACAATCCAGACTATGGTGTAGTCGGAAATCCGTCAACCGTAGAAGATTCTATCTCTGTAGCTTCCATCAATAACAATGTCGTGACTTCTGAAGTATTTGAAGTGAAGGGCTTGGAAGATAACGCTCAAGCTGATCATGGTAAATTTGATTACAGTAAATCTGCTACAGACACTGACTTTGAAAAAGGAAAAGAATATGAATACGTAGCGGTTGGCCTAGGGAAAGAAGAAGACTTCAAAAATGTTGATGTAACCGGTAAATTAGCCCTCATTCAACGTGGTTCATTGACCTTCTCTGAAAAGATTGCGAATGCTTTCCATCATGGTGCTGTAGGGGCCTTGGTCTACAACAATGTAGAAGGAACCAACCTTGGAATGGCGATTGACGGTGATGCTAAAAAGATTCCTTCTGTCTTTATTTCAAAACACTATGGTGAACTTCTAAAATCCGGTTCTTATAAGATTGTCTTTAACGATAAATTGGCCAATCGTCCATCACCTGCAGCAGACCAATTGTCTGATTTCTCTAGTTGGGGTGTGACAACAGATGGTCAGTTGAAACCTGATGTCACAGCACCTGGTGGAAATATCTTCTCTTCACTAAATGACAATACTTACGGTGATATGAGCGGTACGAGTATGGCTTCCCCTCACGTAGCAGGTGTTGCTGCTTTGGTCAAAGAATACCTTGTTAAGAACCACCCAGAATTGACTCCTGAACAAGTCTCTGCGACTGTTAAAGCCCTGATTATGTCTACGGCGAAACCACATGTTAACAAAGAAACCGGTGTTTATACTTCTCCTCGTCAACAAGGTGCAGGTGTTGTTGATACAGCTGCTGCGGTTTCAACGGACTTGTATGTTACTGGCGACAACAACTATCCTAGTGTGACTCTTGGCAATGTTGAAGATGCCTTTACATTTGATGTTACAGTTCACAATATTTCAGATACAGATCGTACACTGAAGATGCTGGTCAATACGGATACAGATGAAGTCAAAAAAGGTAAATTCACCCTCCGCCCTCGTAAATTAACAGAAACAGCTTGGCCTGAAGTAACTGTCAAAGCTCATAGTTCTGAGACGGTAACGGTTAAAGTTGATACCCGCAAATTTACAGAAGAATTGACAAAAGAAATGCCAAATGGTTATTTCCTTGAAGGATTTGTCCGTTTTGTTGATCCAGCTGATGATGGCGATGTGGTTAGCTTACCATTTATGGGATTCAAGGGAGAATTCCAAAATCTTCCAGCAGTAGAAAAACCAATTTACGATTTGGTACGTGAAGGCAAAAATGGTTTCTATTACAATGTGCCAGAAGACTTGAATATCCCTTACAATGCAGATATGTCTGCTTTGTTAACGATTCAAAATGATCTTCTTCTCACCCAAGGCAAACGAGATGGACGTCGTATCACAGTCCTTGGTATTGATGAGAAAGCGGATGGAACCCATTCTCTTCAATTGGATGCTAACGGAAATGTTCGGATTGCCATTTCACCAAATGAAGATAGCAACAAAGACTTTGTAGAATACAAGACAGTAGCTCTTCGGAATTTGGAAAATCTTCATGCTAGTGTCTATGCTGCAAGTGATACAGAGCATCAAAATCCAATTTGGGAAGGATCTTCTACAGAACTTCGTAAGAATTTCTTTGATGGGAATGATAAAAATCCTCGTAGCTATACCTTAGATAGTACAGCGTGGAATGGTACCGATGCCAACGGCAACGCCGTAGCAGATGGTGTTTATGATTATGTGATTCGTTATACACCAATGGTTCCTGGAGCAGATGAACAATCAACAACCTTCAAGGTTCAAGTCGATACTCAAAAACCAGTGATTACTTCTGGATACATTCGCTTCAAAGATGGCGCTCAACAGTTTATTGCACGTAAAGCCAAAGACGTTGGGGATGGTGGTATCCAAACTGAAAAATTGGTCTATGTAACACCATTTGATGATAAAGGTACCATGGTCCAAAAAGACAATGATGAAAGTGGTAGTCGGGCGCTCGAAAATTACCATATCATCAAGGCCAATGAAGATGGTAGCTTTAATCTTCCTGAAAACATTGATAAGAAGAATATCTACTACTATGTAGAAGACTTTGCTGGAAACGTCGATTACATTTCACTGGCTGATTTGGTTCGTGACCAAAATAGTGGTCGGGTACAGATTGCGGTTCGTGATGCCAAGACCAATAAAGACTTGGATACCATGTATGTATACCGTATCAAGGATAGCAATGGACACTACGTCTCTGTTGATAAAACAAAAAATATCAATTTCTTGAACTTTGGTCATTATACAGCAGAAATCTTCACTTATGATCGTACAGAAGTGAAATTTGTTAGCAGCTTAAGTCAAGAGTTTGATCTGACAGAAGACAATAGTTTCCAAACCATTACTTTCCTAGCAAATACCTTGGAATATGCGCCAGTTAGCCTCCTATTTAATCAACCTGTTTCAAAAGCAGCAACCATCGTATTGAAAGGAGCTGACGGTGAAAACTTTGTATTGCCAGCTGAAAAATATGGTAAGAATGGCTTTGGTAAGACAGTAGCAACTGGAACATACACCTTGATTGCCACTCTTCCTACAGGCTATGAATTAGCTGAGGACGCACCTAAGATCACGGTCGTCGCAGGACGCAACAATGTATACCACATTGCAGTGATCTCAAAAGTGGATCTCTTGGCTGCCTTGAATAAACAAACGGATGTTACAAAGACAGCCCTCTACTTCAATGCTAGTGCTGATAAGAAAGCAGCTTACGATCAGGCCTTGCAAGCAGCCCAAACTGTTTTGACGAAGAAGGTAAGTCAAGACCAAATCAACCAAGCAGTTGCAGCTCTGGAAGCCGCAAATCAAGCTTTGGATGGAAAAGACTCCAATGTTGCGGCCTTGAAAGAAGCGATGCAGGCTTACGATGCGGCAACGAAAACTGGCCGTTATGCCAATGCCAAAGAAAAAGTACGTCGCGACTATGATCGTGCTTTCCAAACAGTAGCCTTGCTTGCAGTTGATCCAACTGTGAAACAAGAACAAATTGATCAAGCTCTTGCAGGTTTCAAGAATGCCGAAGCTAAATTGAATGGAAAAGCAACTGATTTTTCAAGTCTTAAAAAATACATTAAAGAAGAATTGAAATTCCAAGCTAAAAATGCTAAATTCCTCTATGCTGCGAAAGAAGACAAAGAAGCGTATCTTGTAGCCTTCAAGGATGCACAAGCTATTCTTTCAAATCCAGGATCTAGCCAACAAGATGTGAAAGATGCTTTGACAGCTTTAAAAAATGCAAAGAAAAAATTGCATGGAAAAAAACCAAAAGCTGCAAAACGTCATAAGTGACATAAGATAGTTTGTTAGCCTAAAACCAGTTTGAAACAGAAGTTTCAAGCTGGTTTTTATTTACAAATAGGCAAAAATCTGCTATAATACTGACAAGAAAGAAAGTCTTATGGCGTTCTTCAAGCGAGCTTGGGATAGTGGGAGCCAAGTAGGACAAAATAAAGAGCTGGCGCTTTCTGTAGTATTTTCAAAAACAATGAAGTAATAAATTAGGGTGGAACCGCGTTTTTGACGCCCCTAGGTTAAATCAACCTAGGATTGTCGGACGCGGTTCTTTCGCTTATTCAGTCTATTATGTGAAAGAAAGGAGAGACGTGGAAAACCTTTATCTTGTAAAAGACGATAGTCAACTAGCTACATTTCGTGATTTTGTAGTAAGAAATACTGAAAAGTTGAAAGATTATCAATCTTTTTTAAAGAATGAACTTGCAGTCTGTGATTTACCGCAAGCCGTTATTTGGTCAAGTTTTAATGCTGCTACACAGATTATTAGGGAAAGTGCTGTTCCAGCCTATACAAATAATAGACGAATGGTTATGACGCCTGATTTAGCTGTTTGGAAAGAGTTGTATTTGTATCAGTTGATGGACTACGAGTGTTCTCAGCAAACTCAAGCAATAGAAAGTCACTATCATTCTTTATCTGAAAATTTCCTCTTGCAGATTGTAGGACATGAGTTAGCTCATTGGTCGGAGCATTTTTTAGATGATTTTGATGGTTACGACTCTTATATATGGTTCGAAGAGGGGATGGTTGAATATATTAGTCGCAAGTATTTCTTGACAGAAGAGGAATTTCAAGCGGAAAAAATTTGTAATCAATCTCTTGTAGAACTTTTTCAGAAGAAGTATGGTTGGCATTCATTGAATGATTTTGGTTCTTCGACTTATGATAAGAACTATGCAAGTATTTTTTACGAATACTGGCGTAGTTTTTTGACAATAGATAAGTTGGTAGAAAATCTAGGTAGTGTACAAGCGGTCTTCGATTCTTATCATTTATGGGCAAATACAGATAAAACTCTACCCTTGTTAAATTGGTTTGTTCAGCAGAAATTAATTGAAAAAGAAATATAAAAACTAAAGGAGTAAACAATGTCTAAGAAATTAACATTTCACTGCGTCAGTGGCAGAGACCTCCTTACAGTCGAATTGCCCCACGCTCAGCACTAGAGTGCCTGAGCTAGACGCAGTACTAACTCGTCTTGCCTCGTATGATCGACGAGGCAGACTCGTGTCGCAAGTAATTTATATAAAAAGGAGTAAATAATGTCTAAAAAATTGACTTTCCAGGAAATCATCCTTACTTTGCAACAATTTTGGAATGACCAAGGTTGTATGCTTATGCAGGCTTATGACAATGAAAAAGGTGCGGGAACCATGAGTCCTTACACTTTTCTTCGTGCTATCGGACCTGAGCCATGGAATGCGGCTTATGTAGAGCCATCACGTCGTCCTGCTGACGGTCGTTATGGGGAAAATCCTAACCGTCTCTACCAACACCACCAATTCCAAGTGGTTATGAAGCCTTCTCCATCAAATATCCAAGAGCTTTACCTTGAGTCTTTGGAAAAATTGGGTATCAATCCTTTGGAGCACGATATTCGTTTCGTTGAAGACAACTGGGAAAATCCTTCAACTGGTTCAGCTGGTCTTGGTTGGGAAGTTTGGCTTGATGGGATGGAAATCACCCAGTTCACCTACTTCCAACAAGTTGGTGGATTGGCAACCGGTCCGGTAACTTCTGAGGTTACGTACGGATTGGAACGTTTGGCATCTTACATCCAAGAAGTAGATTCAGTTTATGATATTGAGTGGGCTCCAGGCGTTAAATACGGAGAAATCTTCCTTCAACCAGAATATGAACACTCAAAATACAGCTTTGAGGTTTCTGACCAAGACATGCTTCTTGAAAACTTCGAAAAATTTGAAAAGGAAGCAGGACGTGCTTTGGAATTGGGTCTTGTTCACCCAGCCTATGACTACGTTTTGAAGTGTTCACACACCTTCAACTTGCTAGATGCTCGTGGCGCTGTTTCTGTCACAGAACGTGCCGGTTACATTGCCCGAATCCGTAACTTGGCCCGTGTCGTAGCCAAGACCTTCGTTGCAGAACGTAAGAAACTCGGCTACCCACTTCTCGACGAAGCCACACGCGCCAAACTCCTAGCAGAAGAGGAAGAATAAAAAGAGTATTAGATGGGATTGGCTAATAGAGTAATCCTACAGAACCAGTTGCCGCAGTGATAAAGGTATCGTTAGAGAAACTAACGATACCAGGCAAAATTGGAGACTATAGGCTCCAATTTTAGCAATGAAACGACACAGTCGGTTGCTTGCGTGCCAATCACATAAGGCAAACTGGAAAAAAAGATATTTTTCGGAGAAAAAACATGACAAAAAACTTATTAGTAGAACTTGGACTTGAAGAGTTGCCAGCCTACGTTGTCACACCAAGTGAAAAACAACTCGGTGAAAAAATGGCAGCCTTCTTGGATGACAACCGTCTTTCATACGAAAGTATTCAAACCTTCTCAACACCTCGCCGTTTGGCTGTCCGTGTCATTGGCTTGGCTGATCAACAATCTGATTTGACAGAAGATTTTAAAGGACCTTCTAAGAAAATCGCCTTGGATGCTGATGGAAACTTCTCAAAAGCGGCGCAAGGCTTTGTCCGTGGAAAAGGCTTGACCGTTGACGACATTGAATTCCGTGAAGTTAAAGGGGAAGAATACGTCTACGTGACGAAACATGAATCTGGAAAACCTGCCAAAGAAGTCTTGGCTGGCGTTCCAGAAGTGCTTACTTCATTGACCTTCCCTGTTAGCATGCACTGGGCGAACAACACCTTTGAATACATCCGCCCTGTCCACACTTTGGTTGTCCTTTTGGGCGACGAAGCGCTTGACCTTGATTTCTTGGATATCCATTCAGGTCGTGTGAGTCGCGGACACCGTTTCCTTGGACATGAAGTGGAAATCACCGATGCCGATTCTTATGAAGAAGACCTTCGTACTGTTTACGTGATTGCCGACAGTAAGGAACGTGAAAACATGATTCGTGAGCAAATCAAAGCTATTGAAGCAGAACAAGGTGTTCAAGTGCAAATCGAAGAAGGACTTTTGAACGAAGTCTTGAACTTGGTGGAATACCCAACTGCCTTCATGGGAAGTTTTGACACCAAATATTTGGACGTTCCAGAAGAAGTCTTGGTGACCTCAATGGAAACCCACCAACGTTACTTTGTTGTACGTGACCTAGATGGTAAGCTCAAACCAAACTTCATCTCAGTCCGTAATGGGAATGCTGAGCACTTGGAAAATGTTGTTCGAGGAAATGAAAAAGTCTTGGTGGCACGTCTTGAAGACGGTGAATTCTTCTGGCGTGAAGACCAAAAACTCAAGATTGAAGATCTCGTGGCTAAATTGGCCAACGTAACCTTCCATGAAAAAATTGGTTCTCTTTCAGAACACATGGCCCGTGCTGGTGTCATTGCTGCGTCACTATCTGAGCAAGCTGGTTTGACTGCTGAAGAAAGGGCAGCCTTAGCGCGTGCAGCTGAAATTTATAAATTTGACCTCCTGACGGGTATGGTCGGAGAGTTCGATGAATTACAAGGAATTATGGGTGAAAAATATGCCCTCCTTGCTGGTGAAGATGCAGCCGTTGCGACAGCTATTCGTGAGCACTATCTTCCTGATGCAGCAGATGGTGCCCTTCCAGAGACCAAGGTTGGTGCTATCCTTGCGCTTGCAGATAAGTTGGATACCCTCCTTTCCTTCTTCTCAGTTGGTTTGATCCCATCAGGTTCAAACGACCCTTATGCGCTTCGTCGTGCAACACAAGGGATTGTTCGTATCTTAGATGCCTTTGGTTGGCACATTCCTATGGATGAGTTAATCGACAGCCTTTACGGACTTTCATTTGATAGCCTTTCTTATGACAATCAAGCAGAAGTGCTTAACTTCATCAAGGCCCGTGTGGACAAGATGATGGGACGTACTTCTAAAGATATCAAAGAAGCTGTTCTTGCTGGTTCAAACTTCGTGGTTGCAGATATGCTTGAAGCAGCAAATGCCCTCTCAGAAGCTGCGAAGACGGACGGTTACAAGGCAGCTGTTGAGTCACTGTCTCGTGCTTTTAACTTGGCTGAAAAAGCAGATGCTTCAGTAGCAGTCGATGCTAGCCTCTTTGAAAATAACCAAGAAAAAGCTCTCGCTCAAGCAGCAGAAAATCTCGAATTGACAGGTTCAGCTAGTGATAAATTGGCTCAACTCTTTGCTCTTAGCCCAGTTATCGATGCCTTCTTTGACAATACCATGGTCATGGCAGAAGATGAAGCTTTGAAGAATAACCGTTTAGCTATTCTTGCCAGTCTAGTAGCAAAAGCCAATAAAGTCGCTGCCTTTAATCAATTGAACACTAAATAATGACCTGGTGACAGGTAGAAAGTAGGTCTGATAATGACACCTGAAAAAATCGCTCGGATTAATGAGCTTGCAAAAAAGAAAAAAGAAGTTGGCTTAACACCGGAAGAAGCAGTTGAACAAGCTGAACTTCGCGAAGAATATATTGAAGGTTATCGTCGCTCCGTTCGTCACCACATCGAAGGAATCAAAATTGTGGATGAAGAAGGAAACGATGTGACACCTGAAAAACTTCGCCAGGTGCAACGTGAAAAAGGCTTGCACGGACGCAGCCTTGATGATCCAAACTCATGATAGAAGAAGAGTGTCGGAGAAATTTCGACACTCTCTTCGTTTTGAAAACAAAAATTCAGAATATTCTGCACTATATTGACCGATTGTAAAAATCATGGTATAGTATAGATTGTGAAAAATTTAAAGTGTATTTTTCTAGAATACAGATAAGAGAATTGGAGTAGTGTTATGTCAAAAAAACTTCACTCGAATGAAGAAACTGAAAATGGGATGGTCCGGGGTCTGCAAAATCGGCATGTGCAGCTGATTGCGATTGCAGGGACCATTGGGACAGGACTCTTTCTAGGAGCAGGGCGTTCCCTCTCTCTAACAGGTCCATCCATAATTTTAGTCTATTTGCTGACAGGCGGATTTATGTATTTAATGATGCGGGCCATTGGGGAAATGCTCTATATGGATCCTGACCAACATACCTTCATCAATTTTATCACCAAGTATTTAGGAAAAGGCTGGGGATACTTTTCGGGTTGGTCCTATTGGGTTTCCTTGATATTCCTTGGAATGGCAGAAATCACAGCAGTTTCAAACTATGTTCAATTGTGGTTTCCTGATTGGCCTGCTTGGCAGATTCAAATTGTCTTTTTAGTGCTGTTGAGTTGTGTGAACTTGATAGCCGTCAAGATCTTTGGAGAGGTCGAATTTTGGTTTGGTATGATCAAAATTATTACCATCCTAGCCTTAATCGCAACAGGTGTTTTTATGGTGATGACCAACTTTGAGACACCAGCAGGACATGCCAGCTTAGCCAATATTACCAATGGATTTCAGATGTTTCCAAATGGTTGGGTTAAGTTTGTGATGGCCTTCCAAATGGTTTTCTTTGCCTATCAGGCAATTGAGTTTGTCGGGATTACCACTTCAGAGACCGCTAATCCTCGTCAAGTGTTACCAAAAGCGATCAAGGAAATTCCGATCCGTATTGTGATCTTTTATGTAGGAGCTTTGTTAGCCATTATGGCTATCTTCCCTTGGCAACAGCTTCCTGTCGATAAATCACCATTTGTGACCGTCTTTCAAATGGTTGGAATCAAGTGGGCAGCAGGTTTGATTAATTTTGTTGTCCTAACAGCTGCCGCATCTTCTTTGAATTCCACTCTCTATTCAACAGGGCGTCACTTGTACCAGATTGCAAAAGAAACACCAAACAGCAAAGTGATGAATCGTTTGAAATTGAATAGCTTGTCTCGCATGGGAATTCCAAGTCGTGCTATTATTTCCTCTGCGATTGTGGTGGCTGTTTCAGCCTTTATCAATATCTTGCCAGGTGTTTCAGATGCCTTTGCCTTGATTACGGCATCTTCTTCTGGTGTCTACATTGCTATTTATATTTTGACCATGCTCGCCCATCTTAAGTACCGTAAATCAAAAGAATTTATGCCAGATGGTTTTGTCATGCCAGCCTATAAAATTTTGAACCCATTTACGATCGCCTTTTTCCTTTTTGTGTTTGTTTGTCTCTTCTTACAAAAATCGACCTATATTGGAGCGATCGGAGCTACGATCTGGATTGTCCTCTTTGGAATTTATAGTAATTGGAAACACGCTAAATAACCGGAAAACTCACCCGGTGGTGGGTTTTTCTATTGCCAAAAATGATCGTCACTTTTTAAGAGAATCATCCAACAAAAAAAGCTGGGAACCGTCCCAAGCTTCAATCGATCATCAGCGTTATATAAGGTTACGAATATGGTTTTCAAAGCGCATTTTCTTCAGCTTTCAAAAGGATTTAGAAAATCAAATGAAGAGCGCTCATCATTCCTTATCTTTCATTTTTTGCTGTTGGTAGGCTTTTTTGAATCCCCAAAAAGAGGCTACAAGAATGGTAGCGGCAAGCCAAAAAATCCAAGCTTCAATAGTGGTGAAAAATAAGTAGAGGGCGATCAAATCAACCAGTAATAGTGGAATTAGTATTTGTTTTTTTATTTTCATAAGATTATTGTATCATAAAATACAGAGGAAACAAGTAAAATCAAGGTTTCATTAGGGCATTCGAAGAGACAGACATAAGAAAAAATATCCCTTAATGAACATTCTTTCAGGAGTGCATCTTGTCCCTATTTATGGTAAAATAGTAAAGATATGAGTAAAGAATTTCATCATGTAACCGTTTTGCTCCATGAGACCATTGATATGCTGGATGTTAAGGCAGATGGAGTTTATGTGGATGCCACATTGGGGGGAGCAGGACATAGTGAATATTTGTTAGGAAAGTTAAGTGAATCCGGCCATTTATACGCTTTTGATCAGGACCAGCATGCGATTGAGAATGCGAAAACTCGCTTGGCTCCTTTCATTGAGAAAGGTATGGTAACCTTTATTAAGGGAAACTTCCGTCAATTGAAGGAGCGCCTAAATGAATTGGGAGTGACGGAAATCGATGGAATTTGTTACGATTTAGGAGTATCCAGCCCTCAATTGGATGAACGGGAACGCGGATTTTCGTATAAGAAAGACGCCCCTTTGGATATGCGCATGAACCAAGAGGCTTCCTTGACAGCTTATGAAGTTGTTAATACCTATGATTATCATAATTTGGTCCGAATCTTTTTCAAGTATGGAGAGGATAAATTTTCAAAGCAAATTGCTCGGAAAATTGAGCAGGCGCGAGCTATTAAACCGATTGAAACGACAACGGAATTAGCAGAGATCATTAAATCAGCTAAACCAGCTAAGGAACTCAAGAAAAAGGGCCATCCTGCTAAACAGATTTTTCAAGCTATTCGTATCGAAGTCAATGATGAGTTGGGAGCAGCCGATGAATCGATTCAACAAGCTATGGATTTGCTTGCCATCGGAGGCCGCATTTCAGTGATTACCTTTCATTCGCTAGAAGATCGCTTGACCAAGCAACTCTTTAAAGAAGCTTCAACTGTTGAAGTACCCAAAGGACTTCCCTTTATTCCAGATGAGTTGAAACCCAAAATGGAATTGGTCAACCGCAAGCCAATCCTACCTAGTCAAGAGGAGCTTGAGGAAAACAATCGGTCCCATTCTGCTAAGTTGCGGGTCGCTCAAAAAATACACAAATAAGAGGAATGAATATGCCAGCAAAAGAAGAGAGAACAAGAGCACAGATCTTACAAGATCACTTTCGACGTTTCTCCAGAGTAGAAAAGGCTTTTTATGGCTCGATCGTTTTAACGGGTGTGATTTTAGCCATCAGTATTGTCTTTATGCAAACGCGGATTTTGCAAGTTCAGAATCAATTGACAGATTTAAATACAGAACTGGAAGCAAAGAAAACAGAATTGGCAGATGTTCGTCAAGAGGTCAATGAATTGACGCGCTATGATCGGTTGTCGAAACTTGCCAGTTCGCAAGGAATGAAGTTACAAAAAGAAAATCGAAAAACAGTGAGTGCAAGTAGTGATGAATAAATTTAAAAAGTTTTTGATTCGGTATTCGGTGAAAAAACGCCGTTTACCGGCTCAAAATCGAAAACAAGTTGGGAAAAACCTCAGTGTAATGGCGATTTTCCTCTTTTTTCTCTTCCTGTTAAATTTTGCTCTGATTATAGGCACCGATAAGAAATTTGGTGTCACCTTATCGGACCAGGCCAAAAAGGTGCATGAAGAAACCGTCATTGTTCCTGCAAAACGAGGCACGATTTACGATCGAAATGGTGCTGTGATTGCAGAAGACGCAACCACCTATAATGTTTATGCAGTTATCGATAAAAAGTACAAGTCTGCTACAGGAAAGATCTTATATGTAGAAGAGAATCAGTTCAAAAAAGTAGCGGAGATTTTTAAGCAGTACTTAGGGATGGATGAAAACTATGTTGTCCAACAATTGTCTCAAAAGAAATTAAAACAGGTTTCTTTTGGATCCAACGGTAATGGGATTACTTATAGCAATATGACAGCCATTCGTGACGCCCTTGAAGCAGCAAAGATTGAAGGGATCGCTTTTACAACGAGTCCAAATCGGAGCTATAAAAATGGAGTCTTTGCCTCTCAATTTATTGGCCAAGCTTCTCTTCAGGAAGACAAAGATGGCAATAAAACCTTGAAGGGACAATCGGGGATGGAAAAATCTCTGGATCGTATTCTTGCAGGTCAAAATGGGATTATCACCTATGATAAAGACCGAAACGGAAATATTGTCCCTGGTTCAGATAAGATCTCTGTTAAAACAGAAGACGGCAAAGATGTCTACACGACCATTTCTGCGGAACTTCAAACCTATCTCGAAACCAGAATGGATGTATTCCAAGAAAAGGTAAAAGGCAAATATGTTAATGCGACCCTAGTGAGTGCCAAAACGGGGGAAATCCTTGCAACGACGCAACGGCCAACCTATAATGCAGATACCAAAGAAGGTCTGGATATCAAGAATCTGAGAACTTGGAACACGATTCTTTACCAGGATCAGTACGAACCAGGTTCGACTATGAAGGTCATGTTATTAGCTTCGGCGATTGATCATGGAACCTTCCCGGCTTATAATGAGGTATACTACAGTAACGAACTACAAGTAAAAGATGCGACCATCCGTGACTGGGATGTCAATATGGGACTGTCTGAAGGTCGCTATATGAACATTGCTCAGGCCTTTGCCTATTCTAGTAATATTGGGATGACCAAGCTAGAGCTGAAGATGGGACATAACGTCTGGATGAATTACCTCCACCGCTTCAAATTTGGTCTCTCTACCCGTTTTGGCATGGGCGATGAGAGTTTTGGAAGCCTTCCGGGTGACTATGTTAGTCAAGCTATGTCTTCTTTTGGTCAGGGGATTTCGGTGACCCAAACGCAGATGTTGCGAGCATTCTCTGCCATTGCCAATGATGGCGTGATGTTAGAACCTAAGTTTATCAGTGGAATTTATGATGCTAAAAATGATGCAGCTCGTAAATCCAAAAAAGAAGTTGTCGGAAATCCAGTGCCGGCATCAGCTGCCCAACAGACCCGTAATTATATGATTACGGTAGGGACAGATCCCCAATTTGGTACTCTCTACTCTTCGGAAGGTCCGATTATTCAAGTAGCTGGCCAAAATGTTGCTGTTAAATCAGGGACAGCCCAAATTGCGACGGCTAACGGGTATTTGGATGGAGAAAATAACAATATCAACTCCATTGTAGTCATGACGCCTGCCGAGGATCCAGATTTTATCATGTATGTGACGGTTCAACAACCTGAAGTCAGCTTTAGTCCAAAGAGCTGGCAGGAACTGGTTAATCCAGTCTTGGAAGATGCGGTTGCTTTGAAGGATGAGTTGAATCTGGTAACGGAAACCAAAGCCTTGGATGGGGTCACGAAAGAGGACACCTATAAGATGCCGTCAGCAGAATCTCTGTCTAAAGAATTGAAGTTGAAACAAACTATCAGCCCAGGTGGCTTTGCAGATGAATTGCGTCGTAATTTGATCCAGCCTGTCGTCCTAGGTACTGGAAAAAATATTAAAAAGATGTCTGTGTCAGTAGGTACCAAATTAAAAGAAAATCAACAAGTCCTCTTGCTGACGGATGACCTTGATACAGTGCCTGATATGTATGGATGGACCAAGAAAAATGTTGATATCTTTGCTGGATGGACGGATATGGAAGTCACCTATAAGGGCAAAGGCTCTCATGTCATGAAGCAAAGTGTCAAAATGGATACCTCTCTCAAGAAGACAAAGAAAATAACAATTACATTAGGAGACTGATATGTTACTTGCTACCTTAGTAGTATCATTTATTCTAACGGTTATTGGTATTCCTGCCTTTATCCGTTTCTATCAACGAGCCCATATTTCAGGGCAACAAATGCACGAAGATGTGAAGCAACACCAAGCCAAGGCGGGCACTCCTACCATGGGGGGAGTGGTCTTCTTAATCACTTCGGTTTTTGTCACTCTTGTCTTTAGCTTTTTAACAGGGAACTTTACGCGCCCTGTTCAATTGATCCTCTTTATTTTAGTCTTGTATGGAATCGTCGGTTTCTTGGATGACTTCTTAAAAGTTTTTCGTAAGATCAATGAAGGTTTGAATCCCAAGCAAAAATTAGCCCTGCAATTGGTGGGTGGAATCATTTTCTATCTCTTTTCTGAACGCCATGGAGGCGGTAGTCTTCTCAATGTCTTTGGTTGGGATCTTTATTTGGGGCATTTCTACATTGTCTTTGCCTTGTTCTGGTTGGTTGGTTTTTCAAATGCTGTCAACTTGACGGACGGGATTGATGGGTTGGCAAGCATTTCGGTGACGATCAGTTTAATCGCTTATTCCATCATCGCTGTTTGGCAAAGACGAATCGATATCCTCTTTGTGACCATCAGTATGATTGGAGCTCTATTAGGTTTCTTCGTCTACAACCATAAGCCGGCCAAGATTTTCATGGGAGATGTTGGAAGCCTAGCCCTAGGTGGAATGCTTGCGACTCTATCCATGGCTCTCCATGCAGAGTGGACCTTGCTCTTGATTGGGATTGTCTACGTCTTTGAGACTAGCTCGGTCATGCTCCAAGTGTCCTATTTCAAATGGACCAAGAAACGGACAGGAGAAGGGCGCCGGATCTTCCGCATGACGCCTTTCCATCACCATTTAGAATTGGGTGGTTTGTCTGGGAATGGGCCTAAATGGTCTGAGTGGAAGGTCGATGCCTTTCTTTGGAGCGTCGGTGCAGGAATGAGTGCCTTGACTCTCTTGATCTACTATTTGACCAATTCATAAGTCGTGAATCATAAAAGGTTGGGATATTATCTCAACCTTTTTCGCTGGCTAGGAATTGCTGTCCAAAAGAAGAGCGGGAAGAGGACTTTTCTGATATAATAGTAGAGATGATGAAAGGATAAGAGAATGAAATTTACAGATTTTAAGTTTAAGGACTATATCCAAGAGGCCTTAAAAGAGATTAATTTTATCGAAGCGACAGAAGTTCAAGAAAAACTGATCCCGATTGTTTTAGCAGGTCGAGATTTGGTCGGTGAATCCAAAACAGGATCAGGGAAGACCCATACCTTCCTCTTGCCAATTTTTCAAACCTTAAATGAGGATAGTAGCCATGTCGAAGTGGTGATTACAGCGCCTAGTCGGGAGTTGGCCACACAGATTTACCAAGCGGCTCGTCAAATCGCTAGTCATTCTGACAAAGAGATTCGGATTGCAAATTATGTTGGAGGAACGGATAAAAGCCGTCAGATTGAAAAACTGCAGGTCAAACAACCACATATCGTGATTGGAACTCCAGGCCGGATCTATGATCTGGTTGCATCGGGTGATCTGGCTATTCATAAGGCCCATACTTTTGTAGTAGACGAGGCAGATATGACACTGGACATGGGATTCTTGTCTACTGTGGATAAGATTGCTTCAAGGCTTCCGCAGCAACTGCAATTTTTAGTTTTTTCAGCCACCATTCCGCAAAAATTGCAGCCATTCTTGAAAAAATATCTCTCAAACCCAGTCATGGAGCAAATTAAGACCAAGACGGTGATTTCAGATACCATCGATAATTGGCTGGTTTCGACCAAGGGTCGGGATAAAAATGAGCAAATTTACCAATTGACCAAGACCTTGCAACCTTATTTGGCCATGGTTTTCGTCAATACCAAAACGAGAGCAGATGATCTCCATGCCTATTTAGTGGCTCAGGGATTAAAAGTGACGAAGATTCACGGAGATATCCCACCACGTGAACGGAAACGGATCATGAATCAGGTTAAAAATCTTGATTTTGAGTATATTGTGGCTACTGATTTAGCGGCTCGTGGAATTGATATCGAAGGAGTGAGCCATGTCATCAACGATGCTATTCCACAAGACCTTTCCTTCTTTGTTCACCGTGTTGGCCGGACAGGGCGCAATGGTCTACCAGGTGTCGCTATTACTCTTTATCAACCGAGTGATGATTCAGATATCCGTGAACTAGAAAAAATGGGCATTCGTTTCGTACCGAAAGTGTTGAAAAATGGGGTTATTGAAGATACCTATGATCGGGACAGACGGGCCAATCGTGAGAAAAAGCAAGAGAAACTCGACATCGAAATGATTGGTCTGGTGAAGAAGAAAAAGAAAAAAATCAAACCAGGCTACAAGAAAAAAATCAAATGGGCAGTTGATGAAAAGCGGAGAAAAGCTAAGCGGGCTGAAAACCGTGCGCGTGGCCGGGCGGAACGAAAGGCCAAACGCCAAACTTTCTAACCCCTTCTTTCAAATGTTCAGAAGAAAACATAAATTTTCTTTATGAACTCCATAAAGAAAAACTATTAGGAACTTATCTAAAATTATGATAGACTAAATTCGAGTAGTCTATCATTTTTCTATTTCTGTAGCAATTTTTGGAATTCCGATAGTGAATGTGATAGAATGTTTATGTTCGAGAAAGGAAGTAACAAAAATGTTTACAACTAATCTTTTAGCTGCCAACTGGTATGCTGACTTTTTAAAACACGTTCCAGATAGCAAGTTGTTTAGTTTAAGAGCTGTATTTGACGCGTTCCCATCGGTCATCGCCAAATTACCAGTGACGATTCTTCTTGCCTTAGGAGGAGCATTTTTTGGGATTATTTTTGCCATGATTTTTGCTCTGGTTAAAATTAATCGTGTACGTATTCTTTACCCAGTTCAAGCTGTTTTTGTCAGCTTTTTACGTGGGACTCCTTTGTTAGTTCAGTTGATGTTGACTTATTATGGGATTCCTCTTATTTTAAAAGCCATCAATCAGTCTTATGGCACTGCTTTTAATATTAATGCTATTCCAGCTGAGCTATTTGCCATTGTAGCCCTTGCCTTTAACGAGGCAGCTTATGCGAGTGAGACTATTCGAGCGGCCATTTTATCGGTGGATCCTGGTGAAATTGAGGCAGCACGTAGTCTTGGGATGACCAATCGTCAAGTTTATCGCCGGATTATTATTCCCAATGCAGCAGTCGTTGCAACTCCTACTTTAATCAACTCTCTCATTGGCTTGACCAAGGGGACCTCGCTCGCCTTTAGTGCCAGTGTGGTTGAAATTTTTGCTCAAGCACGGATTATTGGGGGAAGCGATTTGAAGTACTTTGAACGCTTTATCACGGTATCGATTGTTTACTGGATTGTGAACATTCTCATTGAAATACTAGGCCGTCACATTGAACGTCGACTGGATATTGAGACTCCCGTAGCAATTGATTTACCAGATCAGGAGGTCCGGATCTAATGATTTATATTTCAGAATTATCAAAGACATTTTCAGGTCAAAAGGTTTTAAATAATCTAAGTTTGGAAATTCAAAAAGGGGAAGTCGTAGCCTTGATTGGGTCTTCGGGAGCCGGGAAATCAACCTTCTTACGTAGTTTAAACTATTTGGAAGCACCGGATAGCGGTAGAATTAAGATTGATGATTTCGAGGTTGATTTTGAGCACATTAGCCAAGATCAAATCTTAACCTTAAGAAGAAAATTGGCCATGGTTTTCCAACAGTTTAATTTATTTGGAAGAAAAACAGCTCTTGAAAATGTGAAAGAAGGGCTCGTTGTTGTCAAGGGCTTATCCGATCAAGAAGCAACGAAAATTGCACGGGAAGAACTAGCAAAAGTCGGCCTATCGGATCGTGAAAATCACTATCCTCGTCACCTTTCAGGTGGACAAAAACAACGGGTGGCTTTGGCTCGTGCCTTGGCCATGAAACCAGAAGTTCTTTTGCTGGACGAACCAACTTCAGCCTTGGATCCAGAATTAGTTGGAGAAGTGGAAAAATCCATTGCTAATGCAGCCAAATCAGGGCAAACCATGGTACTGGTCAGCCATGATATGTCTTTTGTAGCGCAAGTGGCAGATAAGGTCTTGTTTTTGGATAAAGGACGGATTCTTGAATCTGGAACACCAGAGGAAATCATGCAACATCCAAAAGAAGAACGGACAAAAGAATTCTTTGCTAGTTACAAACGGACCTATGTTTGATATAATAGAAAAGAGGTAAGACTCAGCTGGCGGTGCTAGCTGGGTTTGTTTTCTGAAAATGTAAAAATATTTGGAGTCGTGATGTTAAATAAATTATTGTCCTTATATTTACAAAGTTTAGTGACGACAACGATTTTAGTTGGGATCGCTTCTTGTATTTGGATTGGCTACCGTGCCCTTAAGAAGAAAGATAAAACAGCCAAGCAACGACAAGCGCATTTGTATGATATCCTCTTAATTGATATCATGACGATTCCTATTTTAACCTTTGCGGTCATAGGGATTTTGTTTATCTTTCAAGCACGGTAATTGCAAAAAGATCGTGTTAGAATTATAATGATGACAACGAAACGGAAAAGAGGTTGAGTATGTTTGATACAGTGATTATTGGAGCAGGTCCTGCAGGGATGACCGCTGCCCTTTATGCGGCACGAAGTAATTTAAAAGTCGCATTGATTGAGAGAGGGATTCCAGGCGGTCAAATGAACAATACGTCTGACATTGAAAACTATCCTGGCTATGCAAATATCAGTGGTCCAGAATTGGCTGAAAAAATGTTTGAACCTTTAGAAAACCTTGGTGTGGAACATTTGTTTGGTCAAGTAGAGCGTATTGAAGACCACGGAGCAAGCAAAAAGATTGTCACAGATGATGGGGAATTTGAAGCTAAAACTCTTGTGATTGCAACAGGATCTAACCACCGTTCATTGAATGTCCCTGGTGAAGCGGAACTGAATAGCAGAGGAGTTTCTTATTGTGCTGTCTGTGATGGAGCTTTCTTTCGAGATGAGGATCTCCTAGTCGTTGGTGGTGGCGATTCTGCGGTAGAAGAAGCTGTTTTTTTGACGCAATTTGCAAAAACAGTGACCGTTGCCCATCGTCGAGATGAGCTTCGGGCCCAAAAAGTTCTTCAAGATCGAGCTTTTGCCAATGATAAAATCCACTTTGCTTGGAATACTGTTGTTGAAGAAATTAAGGGAGATCAAAAGGTAACCTCTGTTCTTTTAAAAGATGTCAAGACAGGAGAGGTCAGAGAGCAAGCCGTTGGTGGCGTCTTTATCTATGTCGGTTTAGACCCTGTTAGCGATTTTGCAAACGATCTTGGTATTTTGGATGAGAACGGTTGGGTGGTGACAGATGATCATATGAAAACGGCTGTTCCAGGTATTTTTGCAGTCGGAGATGTCCGTCAAAAAGACTTGCGTCAAGTGACGACAGCAGTCGGAGATGGCGCGATTGCGGGACAGGAAGTTTATAAATATATCACAGAAAATGATTAAACTTTAAGAAATCTGGGGCTTTGTGTCTCAGATTTTTTCTGCTTTTATTTCAGTATTCAATAGGGCTGAAATATGCTATAATGGTACTAATTTTATGGTAGTCTTTCATAGAACAAATCAATAAAAAAAGAGGTAGTACATATGTATCCAGATGACAGTTTAACCTTGCATACTGATTTATACCAAATAAATATGATGCAGGTCTATTTTGATCAAGGAATTCACAATAAACATGCTGTTTTTGAAGTGTTTTTCCGTAACCAACCTTTCAAAAATGGCTATGCTGTTTTTGCCGGTTTAGAGCGAATTGTAGATTATTTAAAGAATCTGCAATTTTCAGAGAGTGATATTGCTTATTTAGAGTCACTTGGTTATCACGGGGCCTTCTTGGACTATCTCCGTGATCTCAAGCTGGAACTGACAGTACGCTCGGCTCAAGAAGGAGACTTAGTCTTTGCCAATGAACCAATTGTCCAGGTCGAAGGCCCTCTGGCTCAGTGTCAGTTGGTAGAAACAGCCCTTTTGAATATCGTCAATTTTCAAACCTTGATCGCAACAAAGGCAGCTCGTATTCGTTCGGTGATAGAAGATGAACCTTTGATGGAATTTGGAACCCGTCGTGCGCAAGAAATGGATGCTGCGATTTGGGGAACTCGTGCGGCAGTCATCGGAGGTGCAAATGGGACTAGTAATGTTCGGGCAGGAAAACTCTTTGGAATTCCTGTTTTAGGAACCCATGCCCATTCTCTTGTACAGGTATATGGAAATGACTACCAAGCCTTTAAGGCTTACGCGGAAACCCATAAAGATTGTGTCTTCCTCGTCGATACCTATGATACTCTTCGTATTGGAGTACCAGCAGCTATTCAGGTAGCACGTGAATTGGGTGATAAAATCAATTTTTTAGGTGTCCGGATTGATTCAGGAGATATTGCCTATATTTCTAAAAAAGTTCGTCAGCAATTAGATGAGGCTGGTTTTACAGATGCTAAAATCTATGCATCGAACGACCTTGATGAAAATACCATTCTCAACCTCAAGATGCAAAAGGCTAAGATTGATGTTTGGGGAGTCGGTACAAAATTAATCACTGCTTATGATCAGCCAGCTCTAGGGGCAGTCTACAAGATTGTCTCTGTAGAAAATGAAAAAGGCGAGATGATCAATACCATCAAGCTTTCTAATAATGCAGAGAAAGTTTCTACTCCTGGTAAGAAGCAAGTCTGGCGAATTACCAGCCGTGAAAAAGGCAAGTCGGAAGGGGATTACATCACCTATGATGGTGTAGATGTTTCCCAGTTGACCGAGCTTAAGATGTTCCATCCGACATATACCTACATCAATAAAACAGTTCAGAATTTTGAGGCTGTTCCTCTTTTAGTAGAGATCTTCAAAGAGGGAGAATTGGTTTATCAATTGCCAACATTGTCAGAAATTCAAGAATATGCTCGGAAGAATTACGAGCAATTGTGGGACGAATACAAGCGAGTCCTCAATCCACAGCATTACCCAGTTGACTTGGCCAAAGATATTTGGCAGGATAAGATGGATCTGATCGAGAAAATGCGAAACAAGGCCAATGGAGAAGGAGAAACAAAATGAGTTTGCAAGAAGAGATTATCCAACAATTGGGTGTCAAGCCTAGCATTGATCCTCAGGAAGAGATTCGCCGCTCGGTTGATTTCTTAAAAAGATATCTAAAAAAACATCCCTTCTTGAAAACATTTGTATTAGGAATCTCAGGAGGACAAGATTCGACTCTTGCTGGACGATTAGCCCAACTAGCCATGGAAGAAATGCGGAGCGAGACTGGAGATACCTCTTACCAATTTATTGCTGTTCGTCTTCCTTATGGCGTGCAGGCAGATGAAGCAGATGCCCAAAAAGCCTTGGCCTTCATCCAGCCTGATGTGAGCTTAGTTGTCAATATTAAGGAATCGGTCGATGCCATGGAACGTGCTGTTGAAGCAACAGGAACGGATATCTCCGACTTCAACAAGGGCAATATCAAGGCACGGAGCCGTATGATTGCTCAGTATGCTTTAGCAGGAGCGCGGAGTGGAGCCGTAATTGGGACGGACCATGCAGCGGAAAACATTACAGGTTTCTTCACCAAATTTGGGGATGGTGGTGCCGATATTTTACCTCTATTCCGATTGAACAAGCGCCAAGGAAAACAATTGCTTAAAGCCCTAGGAGCTGATCCTGATCTCTATGAGAAAATCCCAACTGCAGATTTGGAAGAAGAAAAACCAGGTGTTGCTGATGAAGTAGCGCTGGGTGTCACCTATAATGAAATCGATGATTACCTAGAAGGCAAACAAGTGAGCCCAGAAGCTCAAGCAACTATTGAAAAATGGTGGTACAAAGGCCAACACAAACGCCACTTGCCAATCACAGTATTTGATCATTTCTGGGAGTGAGACAGAAATCGGTAACTCGTAGAGTTCGATTTCGTAGTCTCACCCCCGCAAGGCTGTCTAGATTTGAAAGGTGCTCAAAGAGCTCCGTTCAAATCAGCCAGCTACTGCGTCAATGTATCATTGAAAAGCTCATGGATGAGGTGGAAACAAATAGAATTTTTCTATTAATACTAGACAGAAATCGGTAACTCGTAGAGTTCTATTTCGTAGTCTCATCATACAATATTGTGAAAAGCATCAAAAAGAAGGGCGGTTTCATCCGTCCTTTTCTTCTAGATTAAAGTAACCAACTTGCAACGTTCAAGTTGCATGAAAAAATGAGAGGGGACAACATATGAATCATATTGGTAGTCTTATCATAGAGACAGAGCATTTATACTTGAGGCCTTTCGTTTTGGAGGATGCGCCAGCAATGTTTGAAAATTGGGCTTCTGATCCTGAAAATCTGAAATATGTCACCTGGGATGCCCATACATCATCTGAGAGGACCAGAGAATCGATCAAAAGATGGGTCGAACAGTATCAAAAACCGTATACTTATAAATGGGCGATCTGTTTGAAAACATCACCGGATCAGGTAATTGGAGATATTAGCGTGGTTTCTCAAGACCAGGAAAGTCAATCTTGCGAGCTAGGTTATATCCTTGGCAAGAAATTCTGGGGGAAGGGATTCATGACAGAAGCGCTCACAGCTGTTTTGGATTTCTTATTGAACGAAGTCGGATTTAAAGAAATCAAAGCCACTTATGTCAGTTTAAATCCTGCTTCAGGGAAAGTCATGATTAAGGCTGGAATGCAGTATGTAGAAACCATCCCTCATGCCATTAAACGCAAAGGATATTGTGGGGATAAAATCATCTATTCTATACAGAATCCCTCTCTATAGGGTGATTTTTACTTGAAGATTCTGCTCAAAGGATTATAATAGTAAATAACGAAAAAAGGAGATTGCTATGTCAGAATTAACGAAAGAATTTACAGACCAGCTCTATGCTAATTATGAAGCAAATGTGAAATATGCGGCTCTTGAAAATGCTGTTACCCACAATGGGATCCATGCATCACTTGAAACGCGCAAGAGTGCAGTAGAAAATACACCAGTTTTTTCACTTGATTTGACCAAGGATAAGGTGACAAACCAAAAAACATCTGGACGTTGTTGGATGTTTGCTGCTTTAAATACCTTCCGTCACAAGATGATTTCAAGCTTCCAATTGGAGGATTTTGAATTGTCTCAAGCACATACTTTCTTTTGGGATAAGTATGAAAAATCAAACTGGTTTTTGGAGCAAGTGATTGCTACAGCAGACCAAGAATTAACCAGCCGTAAGGTGGCTTTTCTCCTACAAACCCCTCAACAAGATGGCGGTCAATGGGATATGGTAGTATCTCTCTTTGAAAAATATGGAGTGGTTCCAAAATCAGTTTATCCAGAATCGATTTCTTCAAGCAATAGCCGGGAATTGAACACCTACCTCAATAAACTCTTGCGTCAAGATGCGCAAATCTTGCGTGACTTGATCCATTCAGGTACAGATAAAGAGGCGGTTGCGAGCAAGAAACAAGCCTTGTTGCAAGAAATTTTTAACTTCTTAGCCATGTCTTTAGGATTGCCTCCACGTGAATTTGACTTTTCATACCGTGATAAGGACAACCAATTCCATAGCGAAAGTGGCTTAACTCCACAAAGCTTCTACAAAAAATATGTAGACCTTCAATTAGATGATTACGTCTCCATTATCAATGCCCCAACCACAGATAAGCCATATGGAAAATCTTACACAGTTGAGATGCTGGGCAATGTTGTTGGTAGCCGTCCAGTCCGTTATCTAAATGTTCCAATGGATCGATTGAAAGAACTAGCCATCGCTCAAATGAAAGCGGGAGAAACTGTCTGGTTTGGTTCAGATGTAGGCCAAGTCAGCAACCGTAAAGCCGGAATCCTGGCAACAGATGTCTACGATTTTGAAGCAGGCATGGACATTCATTTGACACAAGACAAGGCGGGGCGCTTGGACTATGCAGAAAGCCTCATGACACATGCTATGGTCTTGACAGGAGTTGATTTAGACGAAGCAGGTCAGTCTCGTAAATGGAAGGTTGAAAATTCATGGGGAGACAAGGTCGGTACAGATGGTTACTTTGTGGCTTCTGATGCTTGGATGGATGAATATACCTACCAAATCGTGGTTCGTAAAGAATTCTTAACCTCAGACGAATTAGCAGCCTATGAAGCAGAACCAATTGTCCTAGCACCGTGGGATCCAATGGGAGCTTTAGCAAAATAATGATATAGAAAAGAGCCGGAAGGCTCTTTTCTATATGCTCAAAAATAGCTGGGAAATTAATCTAAATAAACCAGCTTTATTCGTTCTGGCATCTAAATCAAGAAGCAGAAGGTTCTGATGTTTCAATCATTGTTTTAAAAAAGCCGGGCAAAAGCCCGACTTCTCCATTCTATTATTCGTTATGATTGTTAGAGTCTTGCGAAGAAGGCTCAGATGGTTTAGATTGATTTTCTTCGTTCGAAGAGCTAGACGATGGTTCTTCATACGAATACTGATCAGTGGAATAACTTGGCTCATAGTAGTAGTTATTGTAGTTGTTCTTACCATTGTTTAAGTAGAGATAAGAACCACTTCGATACAGTCCACTTGGTTGCGTCCAATCCGTATGACCAGAGTTATTATTATTAGCAAGATAGAGCATCATTTGACGGTAGACATCCGTTGCGACCTGTTTTCCATTATCCAATACTGGTGTAAAGCGATTTGAATAACCTGTCCAGACGGCCATAGCATATTCAGGTGTGTATCCGACAAATGATTCATCTGGCATTACAATACTTGAATAACTTGAGTTCTTTGTTAATTTGTTTAATTCATTGTCAGAGTAATTTGAAGTACCGGTCTTACCAGCTTGGTAGACTCCTGAAATAGCCGCATTTGTACCATTACCAGACATGAGAACTGTCTTCATCATATCTGTCATCATGTAGGCGGTTGTTGCCTTCATTGCGCGAGTTCCTTCGGAATCGAATTCTTTTGTGGTTCCATCGCTAAAGACAACTCGACTGACATATTTCGGTTTGTAATAGGTACCACCATTTGCAAAAGCAGCATAGGCAGCAGCCATTTTTTCACTGCTAGCTCCGTATTTGTTACTTGAATCGCTAGTATTACTTGAGATGGCATTAGCGTAGACCATTTCTGGATAATCGATTCCCAGTCCATTTAGGAATTTCTTGGCTTTTTTAAGCCCGACTTTTTCGAGGGCCTTCACCGCTGGAACGTTCCGAGATTGTTGGATGGCATAAGTCATAGTAATGCTACCGTAGTAAGAACGGTCCCAGTTGTAGAATGGTGTTGAGGAATGAGGGAAATTATATGGTTCATCTGTAATGGTAGCTGCAGTAGAAGTGTATTCCTCATACTCAAGGGCTGGGGCGTAGTCTGTGATTGGCTTCATAGTAGAACCCCAGTCACGGTTAGTCTCAACGGCTTGGTTTGTACCAAAGGAAACGTTGCTAGATTGGTGACGAGAGCCAAGTTGTGCAATGACTTTACCATTATTAACATCGATAACTGTTGAAGCTACTTGCAATTCATCATCTGGATAGTTGACATATTCATCTGTATTGTAGATGTCCCACAATTTCTTTTGCGCTTCGGTATCAACGTTAGTATAGACATCCATCCCAGTTGTGAGCAAATTGTAGCCTGTTTCTTCTTCGACCTGCTCGATGACTTCTTTCAGGTAATTATCCATATAGGCTGGGTAACTGCTTGAAGAACTAAGACTTTGCAGACCATCTGTAACAGGTGTATTGACCGCTGCTTCGTATTGTTTGTTAGAAATGGTCTTCATATCGAGCATTTCTTTTAATACTAAGTTTCGGCGCTGTTGCGCTGCTTCAGGATGAGAGTAAGGATCATATTGGTTCGGTGCTTGAGGCATCCCTGCTAGAAGCGCTACTTGAGGGAGCGAAAGATCTTTTAGATCTTTTCCGTAATAACTTTTCGCAGCTGTCTGCATTCCGTAGTTCCCATTCGCCATAAATACTTTATTGACGTAATAGGTCAAGATTTCTTGTTTGGTTGCTTTCTTTTCTAGTTGAGTTGCTAACCAAGCTTCTTGGATCTTACGAGAGAGGGTACGGTCAGAGGCCGAAGTAGAGAAATAGGTTAATTTGATCAATTGTTGCGTCAAGGTTGATCCACCTTGACTTCCTCCTCGCAAGTTGTGAAGGAAGGAACCGCCGATCCGAACAATGTCAACCCCCCGGTGATTGAAGAAACGATGGTCTTCAATAGCTATAATGGCATTGATTAGATCTGTAGGAATTTCATTGGCTGTTACGTTGATGCGTTTTTCAGCCCCTAAATCTGCAATTAGGTTATTTTTGTTGTCATAAATCTTACTCGATGTGGTAGCAACCAAATCTTTTTCAGATAAGGTTGGAGCCTTCATGGCATAGTAGCCAAAAATGAGAGCACCTAGAACAAATAAAAGTAAGAAGAATGAAATGGCTGCGATTGCAACATATTTCAACCATTGGATGACTGTTTGTTTATTCATTTAAATACCGCCTAGAAGTTTCTGTTCGATAATATCAAGATAAGGAATACTTGGAAGTTGATCCTTCCCCACAAGAAAGCCATTCTCCTGAATGTAGGAGAGGGGCATGGATTTAGTGCCATGATCGATATTGTAGTAGGAAATTAAAGCAAGAGCCGGTAGCAAATAGGTTTCATTCAGCTTTGCAAAGTGCAATAGTACGAAACAGATCCCACCTTGCTGGACAACCGCAGCCATATGATCGATCTGATGTTGATGAAAATTTTTCATTGGCATGGACTGCTTTTGCTGTGTTTCCTTGGCTTCAAAATCAATATAATGTCCCTTGTATACTCCAGAATAATCCGTAGTAGAGGCCTGCCTAAAGTAAGCTTCTACTATTTTTGCTCGACTACGCTGTGGATAATCTACTTTTACAATCTGAATGGGGGTCGGTTTTTTATGAATGACCGCCAAGCCTCGAGAGAGGTAGTATTGATTACTTTCGTTGATCATTTTTTCAAATGTCATTCCACGATTGGCAAAGTCGATCGGCTGTTTCCTTTGAGTAGAGACGACTGTTTTTTTAGCTACTTTATGTGGATAGTTGACCATTGTTCTCCTTATTGGTACAATTATATCACTCTATTATATCACAAAATAGAAGAATGAGGAAAAAATGAATACCATACTTGTTGTAGGCTATAAAAACTTTGAAGTAGGAATCTTTTCCAAGCAGGATCCAAGACTAACCATTATCAAAAAAGCCATCGAAAGGGATCTTAAGCGTTTGTTTGAAGAAGGAGTTCAGTGGCTGATTTTTACAGGTAATTTGGGATTTGAAGCTTGGGTCTTGGAGGTCGCCATTGATTTAAAGAAGGATTATGATTTTAAAATGGCGACGATCTTTTTGTTCGAAAATGTGGGTGAAAATTGGAATGAAGCGAACCGAGAAATACTGGCTCGTTTCAAGCAGGTAGATTTTGTAAAATATGCCTATCCACACTACACCAATCCTGGGCAATTGAAAGAATACAATCAATTTTTAGTCGACAATGCGGATGGTGGCTATATTTTTTATGATCCTGAAAACGAAACAAATTTAAACTATCTTTACAAAATGATGGCAGAAAAAGATCCCTTCTATGTCAAACGATTAAGTTTTGATGACCTAAATGATCTTGCTGAAAATTTTTACGAAAATTAAGTGTTATACCTTGATTTTTCTTACCATTTTTTTATATAATTGAGTTGATGAACTAGATTGGAGAGAGTAATGGCAAGTATTCATTTTACTGCGAAAGATATTTATGATCAAGATTTTAATAGAGAAGTTCGCGGGTTTAGTAAGGTTGAAGTAAACGAATTTTTAGATGATGTTATAAAAGACTATGAAACCTATGCGGCTTTGGTAAAGGAGTTGCGTGAAGAAAATGCGCGTCTTCGTGAAGAACTTGCGAAACATGCACAGGAAGTACCGCAAGCAGCTTCTGTAGCAAGTAGTACTGGGCAAGAATTTCCGCAAGTGACAACTGCCACAAACTTTGATATTTTGAAACGACTGAATCGTTTGGAAAAAGAAGTGTTTGGTAAACAAATTGTAGATCGGGATTTCTAACAAATTGATCGTGCAATTTTTGGATAATCGCGTGAGTATTTTTTCTCATGAGGAAAGTCCATGCTAGCACAGGCTGTGATGCCTGTAGTGTTTGTGCTAGGTGAATCCATAAGCCTAGGGACTTGATCTTCAAGTTACGGCGAGCGAAGGAGCTAAGTCTTAGGATAGGTTTTAGTAACTCTGAAAGTGCCACAGTGACGTAGTTTTTAGGGAAACCTAAAAAGTGGAACGCGGTAAACCCCTCAAGCTAGCAACCCAAACTTTGGTCGGGGCATGGGATGCGTGGAAACGAACATAGCATTCTGACTGGAAACAGTAGACAGATGATTATCGAAGGAAATGGTACCTAGTCATTTCTGGAACAAAACATGGCTTATAGAAAATTGCATATAGGTTGTTGAGGGGGAGAGAGATCTCAACCTCCTTTTTTAAAATGATAGGAATAAGATGAAAAAACAATTTGAATTGGTGGCAACGGCAGCAGCGGGTTTGGAAGCGGTGGTTGGTCGCGAACTGAGAGAGCTGGGCTATGATTGCCAGGTTGAAAATGGACGGGTTCGCTTTCAAGGGGATAGTAGCGCGATTATTGAGACCAATCTTTGGTTGCGAGCGGCGGATAGAGTGAAGATTGTCGTTGGAAGTTTTCCAGCCAAAACCTTTGAGGAACTCTTTCAAGGTGTTTTTGCCTTGGATTGGGAATATTATTTGCCCCTGTGGGCACGTTTCCCTATTTCAAAAGCCAAATGTGTTAAATCCAAACTTCATAATGAGCCAAGTGTTCAAGCCATTTCAAAAAAAGCTGTTGTTAAAAAGTTGCAAAAGTACTATGCTCGTCCAGAAGGAATTCCTCTGATGGAAAACGGTCCAGAGTTCAAGATTGAAGTGTCCATTCTGAAAGATCAGGCAACTGTTTTTATCGATACAACAGGTAGTAGCCTCTTCAAACGTGGCTATCGGACTGAAAAAGGAGGCGCTCCCATCAAGGAAAATATGGCGGCAGCCATTCTTCAGTTGTCTAATTGGTACCCTGATAAGCCATTGATTGATCCGACATGTGGCTCTGGAACTTTTTGTATTGAGGCAGTGATGATCGCTCGCAATATGGCACCTGGCTTGCGCAGGACCTTTTCTTTTGAGGAATGGAATTGGATAGATGATCGGTTGATTTACGAAATCCGTCAAAAAGCAAGTCAAAAAATTGATCGTGATATCACTTTGGACATCATGGGGACTGATATTGATGCGCGAATGATTGAAATTGCCAAAGAAAATGCCCAAAAAGCAGGTGTTGGCAATGATATCACCTTCAAACAAATGCGGGTCCAAGATCTTCGCTCGGATAAGATCAACGGGGTGATCATCTCCAACCCTCCCTATGGAGAGCGCTTATCAGATGATCAAGGTGTCACGAAGTTGTATGCGGAAATGGGACAAGTTTTTGCTCCTCTCAAAACCTGGAGCAAATTTATCTTGACGAGTGATGAAGGTTTTGAAGCGAAATACGGAAGTAAAGCTGACAAAAAACGAAAACTGTATAACGGAACCTTAAAAGTTGATCTCTACCAATATTTTGGGGAACGTGTGAAACGGCAAATAAAGGCGTAGAAAGGATTTTTTATGACAGAGAAGGACAAGAAACCATTGGAGCAAGAAACGGAATCTATTTTGGATTTTGAAGATGCTAAAGATATGACGATTGGACAGGCCAATCGAAAAGCAGAAGAGATAGAAGCTGGTGTGACAGAAGACGATAATGTCTTGGATAAATACATCAAGCAACACCGGGCAGAAATTGAGGCAGATAAATACGATACAAAGATTTTGGCTCAAGAAGAATTAGCCAAAGCAGAAGAGTTAGCAGCTAAGGAGGCAGCTACTGAAGTAGTAGAAGCACCAACAGCCCAAATACCAGAAGTGAAGGAAACGGTCTTGGAGCAAAGGCCGGAAATGGATGCCATTTCAACAGAGCTTCCAACCAAGATAAAGTTTGGTCCTGTTTCGACAGAACCAATCACTGAACCAGTGGATCTTCCAGAGGAAACACCCCAAAATGGTGGTAAACGCCTCAAAACGATTTTGTATTCTACCTTAGGGTTAGCAATTATTGCTTCAGCTGGATTTGTAACTTATAACTGGATGCACAGTCGTGGAAAATCTGGTGGTACAACTGTTGTATCCTCTTCATCAAGCAAATCAACTTCGACTGCAAAATCAAGTAGCAGTGAAACACAAGCTCAAAAACTGGAAGAGTTTACGAAGGCCTATGATGCCTTTTTCGTAGATGACTCAAAAAGTGCCCTTAAAAATGATAAATTCGGAGATCTAGAAAATCTGAAGAAGTTACTTGATAAGCTAGAAGGAAGCAGTGAGTATCAGGCAGCTAAAACGAAATATGATGATCTAGTGAAACAGGTCTCTGCTATTCAGAAAGTCAATTCACAATTTACATCTCCTGTGATCAAAGATGGTGTTCTTGACGAAAATGCTAAAGCAAAAAGTGATGCGACTTTTGGCGATACAAAGACCGGTAATGAAAAATTGGATAGCTTATTGAACAATGCAATTGCACAAGGCCGTTCGCAACAAGTGGCGACACCAGCACCTGTAACAGGAACTGGTGGTACAGAAGCTTCTAATGCAGCTGCAACGCCTGCTCAGTCGGCTATCCCAGCTGGAGGTTCTGCCGCAAATCCTTCAGGAGCTGCTCAACCAGGCTATTCAGGATATGGACTTTCAAGCAATGGTGTTGCCCTTCAACGCAGCTTGAGCCGTGTACCATACAACCAAGCTGCAATTGATGATGTCAATAACCCGGCTTGGGTATTTGGAGATGGTATTCTTGAAAAAGTATTGAATATTGCCCGTCAACGTGGTTATATCACTGGTGACCAGTACATTTTGGAACGTGTCAATATCATTAAGGGAAATGGCTATTACAATCTCTTCAAACCTGATGGAACCTACCTCTTTAGTATAAATGCTAAAACTGGCTATTTTGTTGGAAATGGAAAAGGTCACTCAGATGCTTTGGATTATTAATGCATGAGCCAACTTACCATTTCTGGGAAAAATGACAATAAAAAAATGATGAACCACAGGTTCATCTTTTTTGAGTCTTAAACAACATGACGTTCAAATGGATCGTCCGAAATTCCTTGATCTAAAATCAGGCGACACCATTCTTTGGCTGAGAAGAGACTGTGATCCTTGTAATTTCCACAAGACTCAATGGTTGTACCTGGAACATCTTCCCAGGTGCTGACAGTTGCAATTTCTTCCAAAGATTCTTTCAACACTTTAGCAATTTCAGTACTCGAATGTTGGCCCCACATAATCATATGAAATCCAGTCCGGCATCCAAATGGTGAACAATCAATCATGCCATCAATTCGTTTACGAATGAGCATTGCAAGCAGGTGTTCGATGGTGTGGAGTCCCGCAGTTGGAATGGCATTTTCGTTTGGTTGCACCAACCGAATGTCAAAGTTGGAGATGATATCTCCTTTAGGACCTGTTTCTTCTCCAATCAAGCGGACATAAGGGGCTTTTACAGCTGTGTGGTCTAATTCAAAACTTTCAACGATGACTTCTTTTGACATACTTTCTTCCTTCTTTGTTTTTCTTGATTATAGCATAAAAAGAAGAATCAACAAAGTGGAAATCGCTGGATTTCTTAGAGGGATAGCATCAGGAAAAACAGTTTAAAATAGGAATCATAGAACAAAAATATCCTAGCTTCTTCTTGTTTTTTTAGATTGTTAATTTTGGTAATTTATGGTAAAATGATAAAGAATTTTTTAATTCAACTAATGAAATTAGATTTGGGGTAAAAGCATGCATTTTTTAATTACAGGTGTTTTTGCCGCGGTCATTGGTTTAGTCATTGGATATGTGGGAACTGCTCTAAAAATGAAAGCTTCTAAAGAAGCAGCAGAACTCACTCTTTTAAATGCTGAACAAGAAGCAACGAATTTACGTGGACAAGCAGAACGCGAAGCTGATTTGATCTTAAAAGAAGCTAAGCATGAATCAAGTTCACTTAAAAAAGAAGCACTTTTGGAGGCAAAAGAAGAAGCCAGAAAATATCGTGAAGAAGTCGATGCTGAGTTTAAGTCAGAACGACAAGAATTGAAGCAGTTAGAAAGCCGTTTGGCAGATCGTGCCAGCAATCTTGATCGTAAAGATGACAATTTAACAAGCAAAGAACAGTCTCTTGAACACAAAGAGCAAAGTCTTACAGATAGAACTAAACACATTGATGCGCGTGAACAACAGCTGGAAGAGCTTGAACACAAGAAAGTGGAAGAACTGGAACGTGTTGCTTCTTTGAGTCAAGGAGAAGCGCGTGACATTATTTTAAATCAGACGGAAGATCAACTTTCCAAAGAAATTGCGTCACGCATTCGTGATGCTGAGTTGGAAGTGAAGGAACGTTCTGATAAGATGGCAAAAGACATTCTCGTCCAAGCCATGCAACGGATGGCAGGTGATTTTGTTGCTGAGCAAACAAACTCAACAGTTCATTTGCCAGATGATAGCATGAAGGGCCGTATTATCGGTCGCGAGGGTCGTAATATTCGTACCTTTGAGAGCTTGACAGGTGTTGATGTGATTATTGACGATACTCCGGAAGTTGTCACCTTGTCAGGCTTTGATCCGATTCGTCGTGAAATTGCCCGTATGACAATGGAAAGTCTTCTCAAAGATGGTCGCATCCATCCAGCTCGTATTGAAGAGTTGGTTGAGAAAAATCGTCAGGAAATTGACAATCGTATTCGTGAATACGGTGAGGCCGCTGCCTATGAAATCGGTGCGCCAAACCTCCATCCAGATTTGATGAAAATCATGGGACGGTTGCAATTTCGGACTTCCTATGGTCAAAATGTTTTGCGCCACTCAGTTGAGGTTGCAAAACTTTCTGGTATTATTGCGAGTGAATTGGGTGAAAGTGCAACACTAGCACGCCGCGCAGGTTTCTTGCATGATATTGGGAAAGCCATTGACCGCGAGGTTGAAGGTAGTCACGTTGAAATTGGGACTGAATTGGCACGGAAGTACAAGGAACATCCAGTGGTTGTCAATACCATTGCTAGTCACCATGGAGATGTGGAACCTGAAAGTGTTATTGCAGTCATTGTCGCTGCAGCAGATGCTTTAAGTGCCGCTCGACCTGGAGCACGAAGTGAATCGCTTGAAAGTTACATTAAACGCTTGCAAGATCTGGAAGAAATTGCAAATAGTTTTGAAGGAGTCAAGACAAGTTTCGCCCTTCAAGCAGGACGTGAAATCCGTATTATGGTCAGCCCTGAGGCAATCAAGGATGATAAGGTTACGATCTTAGCGCATGATATTCGTGAGAAGATCGAGTCCAACCTCGAATATCCTGGAAATATTAAAGTTACGGTTATTCGAGAGTTGCGTGCAGTAGATTACGCAAAATAGCCGAAAAGCTTGAGATTTCGCATCTCAAGCTTTTTTTCAATCATAAAGCAGTTGAAAAATCGCTTGATTTTTGTTACACTAGATAGAAAGACATTGAAGGAGATATCATGGCGGATCGTGGTTTATTAATCGTATTTTCAGGCCCATCCGGGGTTGGAAAAGGAACGGTCAGACGAGAGATTTTTGAAAACTCGGACAATCAGTTCCAGTATTCTGTTTCTATGACGACACGTGCACAACGTCCTGGTGAAGTGGATGGCGTAGACTATTTCTTCCGGACACGTGAAGAGTTTGAAGAGTTGATCCGTCAAGGTCAGATGCTGGAATATGCTGAGTATGTTGGAAATTACTACGGCACTCCTTTGACCTATGTCAATGAAACCTTGGACAAGGGCATTGATGTTTTCCTAGAAATCGAAGTTCAAGGCGCTCTCCAAGTCAAGAAAAAAGTACCCGATGCTGTCTTTATTTTCTTAACACCGCCTGATTTGGATGAATTGCAAGATCGATTGGTGGGACGCGGAACAGATAGTGAAGAAGTGATTGCACAGCGTATTGAGAGAGCGAAAGAAGAAATTGCTATGATGCGTGAATACGATTATGCGATTGTTAATGATGAAGTTCCTCTTGCAGCTGAACGGGTTAAACGGGTGATCGAAGCTGAACACTTCCGTGTGGACCGTGTGATTGGCCATTACATGGACATGTTGCCCAAAACACAAACCGTGGCTACGAGATAAAAAATTAGAAATTAGGTAAAAAATTATGATGTTAAAACCTTCTATTGATACGTTGCTCGACAAAGTACCTTCAAAATATTCATTGGTTATTCTTGAAGCAAAACGAGCTCATGAATTGGAAAGTGGTGCGGCTCCAACCCAAGAATTTCAGTCGGTGAAAGCAACCTTGCAAGCACTTGAAGAAATTGAATCAGGAAATGTCGTTGTCCATCCTGATCCAGAAGCAAAACGGGAATCGCTTCGTCGCCGTATGGAAGCAGAGCGCATTCGTAAGGAAGAAGAAGAGCGCAAAATTAAGGAACAAATTGCCAAAGAAAAAGAAGAAGGTGAAAAAATTTAAGGTTGGGGCTTCTCAATCTTATTTTTTGCTATTTAAAGGGGCCCGTGATAGAGTCAAGCGCACACAGAGAAGACAGGAGGTGAAAACATGATAGCAAAAGTGATCGTGGATGTTCCATTGATGCAGACAGATAAACCCTATTCCTATGAGATCCCTTCAGAGTTTGAAGATATGGTAGAAGCAGGGATGCGTGTGCATGTGCCTTTTGGTATAGGAAACCGTCTCATTCAAGGAATTGTGACCGAAGTATCAAAAGAAGCAGACATGCCCGAGGAATTGAAGTCTATCGTGGAGGTGTTAGACTACACTCCAGTTTTAAATCAAGAACAATTTTGGTTAGCAGACCAATTACGAAAAAGTGTGTTTTCTTATAAAATCACTCTTTTGAAATCCATGTTGCCCTCTCTTTTGAATTCGAGTTACGATAAGATCTTGTATCCGCAATCTTCATTAGATCCATCAATCCAAACAAAACTCTTTGGTTCGAAACAAGAGGTGGCTTTTTCATCACTAGATGTGGCTGATCAAGCCCAAGTGATGCGATTGGTGAGGAGGGGTGATCTTCTCTTAGAATACCAGGCTAAGGATCAGAAACAGATCAAAACAGAAAAATGGTATTGGGTTGATCAAGAAAAGTTGAAAGAACTTCAACCGTCTGCCAGAGCTAAAAAGCGTCTTGTTTTGAAGGAAAAATTGCAATTAGAGACGCAAGAAAAACCGTTGGCAGATCTGTATAAGGAATTTTCAAAGCCGGTAGTAGCCTATTTTGTGGAGCAAGGTGCCCTCAAGGTTAGCGAACGTGAAGTCAATCGTGCTGCTCAATACTTCGAAGGAAAAAAACAAAGCCAGGCCTTGATTTTAAACCAAGAACAGGCAAAGGCGGTAGAGGCGGTTGTTTCCCAAATTGGAAAAACTTCGACCCCATTTCTTTTAGAAGGGGTGACTGGAAGTGGAAAGACAGAAGTCTATTTACAGATTATTCAAGAAGTCCTTAAAAAGGGGAAAACAGCTATTATGTTGGTCCCTGAGATTTCCCTGACACCTCAGATGACCAACCGTTTTATCTCACGTTTTGGTCAGGAAGTTGCCATTTTACACTCAGGCTTATCAAACGGAGAGAAGTATGACCAGTGGCGAAAGGTCGAACGCGGAGAGGCCAAGGTAGTCGTTGGCGCACGCTCAGCTATCTTTGCACCTTTGAAGAATATAGGTGCCATCATCATTGATGAGGAACATGAGGCTTCCTACAAACAAGATAGCAACCCTCGCTACCATGCGCGGGAAGTCGCAATCTTAAGAGCTCAGTACAATCAAGCAGTTTTGCTTCTTGGCTCAGCCACACCTAGTTTGGAATCGCGGGCGCGTGCCACAAAAGGAGTGTATCAATTGCTTCGTTTAACCAAACGAGCCAATCCCTCAGCCAACATTCCAAAAGTCAAAGTGGTTGATTTTAGGGATTATATTGGTCAAAATGAAGCTGGTAACTATACTCCGATTCTTGTTGAAGCAATTGCTGATCGTTTGCAAAAGAAAGAGCAAGTGGTCCTGATGCTGAACCGTCGTGGTTATTCTAGTTTTGTCATGTGTCGCGAGTGTGGGACAGTGGATACTTGTCCCAATTGTGATATTTCTCTGACCCTTCACATGGATACCAAGACCATGAACTGCCATTATTGTGGCTATAGCAAGGCAATTCCTCGGCACTGCCCCAATTGCCAAAGCCGTTCCATTCGTTATTATGGGACAGGCACACAAAAAGCATATGATGAGTTGCAAGAGATCTTTCCTGAAGCAAAAATTCTGCGTATGGATGTCGACACTACCCGAAAAAAAGGAAGTCACGCAGCCATATTAGAGGCTTTTGGAAATGGAGAGGCGGATATTTTATTGGGGACCCAAATGATTGCTAAGGGACTTGATTTTCCCAATGTCACTCTTGTAGGAGTTCTCAATGCAGATACGTCTCTGAATTTACCGGATTATCGCTCCTCAGAGAGAACCTTTCAACTGTTAACCCAGGTGGCTGGAAGAGCTGGTCGGGCAGATAAAGAGGGAGAAGTGATTATTCAAAGCTATAATCCCAATCATTATGCAATTCAATTTGCTAAGGAGCAAGATTATGAAGGCTTTTTTGCCTATGAAATGAAGATTCGCAGACAGTTGGGCTATACACCGTATTATTTTACGGTTGGTTTGACTTTATCGCATAAGAATGAAGAAGTTGTGGTAAAAAAGGCTCATCAAGTGATGGAAATTCTTCGCTCAGGCTTATCTGATCAGAGTCAACTGCTAGGCCCAACTCCGAAGCCCATTGCACGTACACATAATCTCTATCACTATCAAATCATTTTAAAATATCGCTTTGAAGAAGGCATTACACAGGTGTTGAATCAGGTCTTGGATTTTACTCAAGAGAAAGAAAACAAAGACCTGCGTGTCAGCATCGATAATGAACCACAAAGTTTTATGTAAGGAAGATAAGATGACAAAAATTATTTTTATGGGAACACCCGATTTTTCAGCAACTGTTCTAAAGGGCTTGTTAGCGGATCCCCGCTATGAAATTCTAGCAGTTGTAACACAGCCTGATCGAAAAGTAGGCCGCAAAAAAGAGATTCGAATGACCCCTGTTAAGCAAGTGGCTTTGGAACATCAACTACCGGTTTTACAGCCTGAAAAATTGTCAGGAAGCCCAGAAATGGAATCCCTTCTGTCACTAGATGCTGAAGGAATTGTGACGGCTGCTTTTGGCCAATTTTTACCGACAAAATTGCTGGAGAACTTCCAATTTGCGGTGAATGTCCACGCTTCTTTGCTGCCTAAATATAGAGGTGGAGCTCCTATTCACTATGCTCTAATCAATGGTGATGAAGAAGCTGGGGTTACAATTATGGAAATGGTCAAGGAAATGGATGCTGGAGACATGATTGCATCCCGATCTCTACCAATTTTAGATGAGGACAATGTGGGAACCTTGTTTGAAAAATTGTCTGTCCTTGGACGGGATCTACTCCTAGATAATTTGCCAGCTTACCTAGCAGGTGAGATCAAACCAAGGCCACAAGATCCGGATTTGGTGACATTTTCACCGAATATTTTGCCAGAAGAAGAAGTGTTGGATTGGACCAAAACCAATCGCCAAGTCTTTAATCAGATTCGAGGGATGAATCCTTGGCCGGTAGCCCATACTATACTAAATGGGCAACGGTTTAAGATCTACGAAGCGAAGCCATGTGAGGGCAACGGAACTCCAGGTCAAGTGATTCATCTCACCAAAAAAGAGTTGATCGTTGCTACTGGAGAAGGTGCGCTATCCCTCAAAGTTGTGCAGCCGGCAGGAAAACCAAAAATGTCCATTACAGACTTTTTGAATGGTGCGGGCCGTCAATTGAAAGTAGGAGATCACTTTGGAAGGTAAACAAATGAATGCGCGTGAAGAGACCCTCCATATTTTGGAAGCTGTCTTTGATAAGGGAGCCTATTCCAATATCGCCTTGAATCAAGCGCTAGAAAAATCTTTGCTCTCAGATAAGGACAAGAGCTTTGTTACAGAAGTTGTATACGGTACAGTGGCACGCAAAATAACGCTTGAATGGTACCTTGCTCATGTTATTGAAGACCGTGAGAAATTGGATAGCTGGCTTTATGACCTCTTAATGATGAGTTTGTACCAGCTGGTCTATTTGGATCGCATTCCAGACTATGCCGTTGTCAATGAAGCTGTCCAGATAGCTAAAAGACGTAAAGAAGGTAGCGAGAAGTTTGTCAATGCTATCCTCAGAAAGCTTCTCCGTGAGGGCCTGCCAGATATTGATACCATCAAGCGAAAAAACAAACGCTATTCAGTGCAGTATTCCTTACCTGTCTGGTTGGTCAAAGAGCTCATTGAAGAATATGGTGAAGAACGAGCTCGGGCTATTTTTGAGAGTATATACCAGCGCAATAAATCGAGTATTCGTGTAATTGAGCTGAGTGAAAAAGAAACTCTTGCCCAGTTATTAGATGCGAAAGAATCCTTGCTAGCTCCAAGTGCTCTAGTAAAAGAACAGGGGCATTTTGCGGGGCACTCTTTCTTTAAAGAAGGAAAAATTGCCATTCAAGATGAATCTAGTCAATTGGTAGCACCAGTCTTAGAGCTCCAAGGAGATGAATGGGTTCTAGATGCTTGTGCAGCACCCGGTGGTAAAACAACTCATATGGCTTCTTATCTCACAACTGGGAAAGTTACAGCCTTGGATCTTTATGATCACAAACTAAAATTGATTCAAGAAAATGCCAATCGGCTTCATGTTGCAGACAAAATTTTGACAAAAAAATTAGATGCGACAAAAGTCTTTGAAACATTTGGAACGGATGCTTTTGATAAAATATTGGTAGATGCACCTTGTTCGGGGATTGGTCTCATAAGGAGAAAGCCGGATATCAAGTACACGAAAAAAAGCGCAGACTTTGATTCCTTGCAATCTGTTCAATTGGCAATTCTAGAAAGCGTTTGTCAAAGTGTACGTAAAGATGGTATAATAGTGTACAGTACATGTACGATTATGGGAAAGGAAAATTTTGAGGTGGTCCACAAGTTTTTGGAAAACCACCCGAATTTTGAACTCGTCCCATTGAATCACGAAAGAAAAGATATTCTCAAAAATGGGTGTATATTGATTACACCTGAACTGTACGGGAGCGACGGTTTCTTTATCAGTCGTTTCAAGAGAATATCTTAAAATCAGGAGGGAACTGACAGAATGGATATTTCGATCTTAACCGATGTAGGTCAAAGACGGACAAATAACCAAGACTATGCAAATCAATATAAAAATAAGGCTGGGAAATCGATGATTTTTCTTGCCGACGGTATGGGGGGACACCGTGCCGGCAATATTGCAAGCGAAATGGCAGTCACAGACCTAGGTACAGCCTGGGTTACTTCTGAAATTGAGACAGTCAATCAAGTACGGGAATGGTTCGCAGATCATTTAGAAGCAGTGAATCGTCGGATTCATTTAGCAGGTCAAGATGATGAACACAAAGGAATGGGAACTACGCTGGAAGCTTTGGCTTTTGTAGAAGGTCAAGTCATTTACGCCCATGTAGGTGATTCACGTATTGGCCTGATTCGTCACGGGGAATACCAACAATTGACCAGTGACCATTCTCTTGTTAATGCCCTCTTGCGAGCTGGTCAAATTACAGAAGAAGAAGCAGCTCATCATCCGCAACGGAATATCATTACCCAGTCCATTGGCCAAAAAGATGAGTTAGAGCCAGATTATGGCTTGATTGGTGTTGAAGCAGATGATTATATTCTGATCAACAGCGATGGGTTGACCAATATGATCGGACCAGATGAAATTAGAGATATTGTTTTAAGTGACGTATCGCTTGAAGAAAAGGCTGAGACTTTGATTCGCTTTGCCAATAATGCTGGAGGTCTTGATAATATTACCGCTGTATTGCTCCACTTTACTGAGGAGGACGCAGCATGATTCAAATCGGCAAAATTTTTGCCGGACGATATAAAATCATCCAACAAATTGGTCGCGGGGGGATGGCAGATGTCTATCTAGCGCGTGATTTAATTTTGGATGGTGAAGAAGTCGCTGTTAAAGTTCTGCGTACAAATTACCAGACAGATCCCATTGCAGTTGCACGTTTTCAGCGTGAAGCAAAAGCGATGGCAGAACTGGACCATCCAAATATCGTTCGGATTACAGATATCGGTGAAGAAGAAGGGCAACAATACCTTGCAATGGAATACGTTGCCGGTTTAGATTTGAAGCGTTACATTAAAGAAAATGCGCCGCTATCAAATGAAGAAGCCGTTCGTTTGATGGGACAAATTCTTCTAGCAATGCGTCTAGCCCATACATGTGGTATCATTCATAGAGATTTAAAACCGCAAAATGTCCTTTTAACTCCTGATGGGACTGCTAAAGTTTCGGATTTTGGGATTGCGGTAGCCTTTGCGGAAACTAGTTTGACGCAGACGAACTCAATGTTAGGATCTGTTCATTATTTGTCACCTGAGCAAGCGCGTGGATCAAAAGCTACGGTTCAAAGTGACATCTACGCTATGGGGATTATTTTCTATGAGATGTTGACAGGACACATTCCATACGATGGAGATAGTGCTGTTACCATTGCCCTACAGCATTTCCAAAAACCACTACCTTCGATTCGTGAGGAAAATAAGAACGTCCCCCAAGCTTTAGAAAATGTCGTCATCAAAGCAACAGCTAAGAAATTGACCGATCGGTACAAATCAGTAGCTGAGATGTATGTGGATCTTTCAAGTTGCTTGTCGTATGAAAGAAGAAACGAACCCAAATTAGTTTTTGAAGATCAAACGAAGGCAGACACCAAAACACTTCCTAAAGTGAGCCCAACTCCAAAAACTGCTCCAGTTCCCATCTCTGAAGTACGTAGTGAAATTAGTTCGATAGATGCGAATCGTCCATTAACAGATCCACATACGATGGTACCAAATAAAAAGCCAAGAAGACGATTACGCACACGTTACAAGGTCTTGTTTGTAGCCATCGCCTTGGTCCTTGCTGCTTTTGCGTTTTTATTGTATATGAGTCCTGCTAATAAAACGGTTCCAGATGTTTCTGGCAAGACCGTTGCAGAAGCGCGGGCACTGATTGAAGGACAAGATCTCCAAGTAGGAGATGAAAAGGAGGAATATAGCGATTCGGTTGCAGAAGGCTATGTGATCCGTACCAGTCCGAATGCAGGGGCTCAAAAGAAGGAACAGAGTCGAATTGATTTGATTGTCTCCAAGGGGCCAAACAGTTTTGAAATGCCAAACTATGTGGGAGAAACACGAGCAAAAGCTGAAGATGATCTCAAAAATACCTATAAAGTATCTAGTAAGATGATCAGTATTGAAGAGGTTGAAACCTTTGATTATGAACCTGGAACGGTTATTGAGCAAACACCGGCACCGGGTGAACAATACTCTTTGAACTCAAAAACTAAGATTGTATTGAAAGTAGCCAAAGAATCAACGTCTGTTGAAATGCCAAACTATATTGGATCCACCTATGATTTTGCTCGAAGCAATTTGATTGAAATCTATGGAATCAAAGAAGCGAATATTGAATTGAAAAAAACCGACCATCTACCAGATGGAGTATTCGTATCCGCTGGTCAAATTGTCAGTCAATCACCAGAGGCTTCAAGTAGTGTCGATATCAACCGTACACGAATTGTCTTGACGGTTTATGAACCGAAAGTAACCTCTTCATCCAGTACAAAAGCTTCCTCTTCTAGCTCAGAAACTTCTAGCTCCTCTTCTTCAGAACGATCAGACACTGAAAGTTCAAGTAGTACAGCTACTGGAAACTAAAGAAATGGTACTGCTAAACAGGACTTTGAAACAAAATTTCTAACTAGAAGACACCCAAAGGATTGCGATCCGGAGGGTGTTTTTTGATCTCTCAAAATTCTACAACCACAGACGGAAGTCAAATGGGAGAAAATTTGATAGAATAGGTAAAGATGAGGTGGACTATGTGGAAAATACAAATTTTTATCTTTGTTGAAGCAATTTTATTAACCTTAGCAGCGCTCACTATTTTATCAGTTGATTTCTCGAGATTCATCGTTTTAATGGTCCTTTTTTTGCTGCTTTTGTATTATTATTTTGGCAAACACAGAGCGAATTTCCTACTAATTGCACTAAGTGTGCTCCTATTTTTTATCGTCATGCTCAATCCATTTGTGATTGCAGCCATTTTATTTGCGGTAATTTATGGCTTATTGATTGCATATCCTTATATGTACAAGGAAAATGAAGCCATTGTGTTTGATATTGAAGAAGATACAAAAATTTGTCAGGAAAAAACGCGTTGGATTGGTGAACTGCAGCATTTTTCAAAACAAAGTCGAGGCTATCGAGACCTAAATGTGCTTCGAGTCTTTGGAAATGATACCCTTCATTTGGAAGAGGTTGCGATGTGTGATTGGGACAATATCATCATCATCCGTAAAGGTTTTGGAAATACAAAAATTATTTTACCAATTGATTTGGAGTTGCACTTACAAATCAATACGCTTTATGGTGATCTGACATTTTTAGATTTACCCATTCGTAAAATGCGTAACGAAACGCTCGATATAGAAACAGCCCATTATCGTCGCTCCCATCGGTCAATCAAAATCGTCCTAGCTGGTATTGTTGGGGATGTAGAGGTGGTGCGCGGATGAAAAAAATGGACTATGTATTACTTTATTTTTACTCTTTAATGGTCATAGCAGTGATTTGTCACACCATTTTTAGTTTTGTTGGTTTTCATTGGAACGACCTCTTTACAAATTTTTCCTTGCTTCAATCCTTCCTATTTTTGATTTTCAGTCTGACACTGGCACTGACTACTTTGGTCTTTTTGATTATGAAGATTACCCAATTTGTAACCGTCCACGCGGTTCAGCAAAAAGTAGAAGCTATGATGAATGGTTCAGAGCAAAAAGAAATTGCTCCCAAAGAACTGAATCAACAGTTGAATGCATTGGAGAAAAAACTCCATCGTCTAGAAGAAAATTTACAAAGAAGCGAAAATCGTGTTATGCGAAATGAAGAAGAAATCGTAGAAACCGAGCGTAAGAGAATTGCGCGCGATCTACATGACACGGTTAGTCAAGAATTGTTTGCGGCTAATATGATTTTGTCTGGAGTGGCGGCTCAGGTCCTTGAGTTAGAGAAAAAACAGATTGAGCAACAACTAAATGGTGTATCGGATATTCTAGGTACAGCCCAAAACGATTTACGGGTCTTGCTCTTACACTTACGACCAACAGAGTTGGAAGGAAAAAGTTTGGTAGAAGGGATGGAGATGATTTTTAGGGAACTAAAAGAAAAAAGTAACCTAACCGTTATCTTCCACCGCAATGAAGTGAGTATTCCAAAAGATATGGAAGAACACCTCTTTCGAATTGTACAAGAAATCGTCAGCAATACCTTGAAACATGCCAGAGCTCAACAAATGGACGTTTATTTGAATCAGGAAGGAAAACAACTTCATTTACGGATGGTGGATGATGGCATCGGATTTGAGCAGGAAAAATTGGAACGCTTGAGTTATGGCTTGAAAAATATTCAAGAGCGAGTAGAAGATATGGCGGGCACCATTAAAATTCGAACAAGTCCCCAAAAGGGAGTGGCGGTGGATATTCGTGTTCCCCTCCTTGTAAAAGAAAAAGATAAAAAGGAAACGGTATGAAAGTATTATTAGTAGATGACCATGAAATGGTCCGATTAGGTTTGAAGAGCTTCTTGTCCATGCAAACCGATATTGACAAAGTATTGGAAGCTCAAAATGGTAAGGCAGGAGTAGAGTTAGCTCTGAAAGAAAGGCCAGATGTCATTATCATGGATATTGTGATGCCAGAACTAAACGGCATTGATGCAACACTAGCCATCCTAAAAGAATGGCCAGAAGCCAAAATTGTCATTCTGACATCGTATTTGGATAATGAAAAGATATACCCTGTCCTAGATGCAGGTGCAAAGGGCTATATTTTAAAAACATCCTCAGCAACTGAAATCTTACAGGCTGTCCGAAAGGTTGCAAAGGGAGAATTTGCGATTGAGACAGAAGTTAGTCAAAAGGTTGAGTCACGAAAGAACCATGCTGAATTGCATGATGATTTGACAGCTAGAGAGCGAGATATTCTGGCTTTATTGACCAAAGGATATGAAAATCAACGAATAGCAGATGAACTCTTCATTTCTTTAAAAACAGTGAAGACCCATGTCTCTAACATCTTATCTAAACTAGAAGTCAGCGATCGGACGCAAGCAGTCGTCTATGCCTTTCGACACCATCTGGTGAATCAAGAAGATTTTTAAGGTAAAACATGCTATAATAGAGCGAGAAAAAGAGGGGGAGACAAGTGGACGCAAAATTACGTTATAAAGCAAAAAAAATAAAAATCGTCTTTTTTGACATTGATGATACACTACGTGCAAAAGAAACAGGATTGATCCCAGAATCTGTTAAAGACGTCTTTCATCAGCTGAAAGAGAAGGGAATCTTAACAGGAATTGCAACTGGACGAGGAATTTTTGGAGTTGTTCCTGAAATCATGGACTTAAAGCCTGATTTTCTAGTAACTTTAAACGGTGCCTATATAGAAGATACAAAAGGAACTGTTATCTACCAATCACCGATCAATGAAGCAATCGTTTCTTCTTTTGTGGATTGGGCCAAAGAATCCGAGATTGATTATGGGTTAGTGGCTAGTCATCAAGCTGCCCTGTCCAATCGGACACCTTTGATCAGTGATGCTATTGACGTTATTTATCCCAACTTACCCGTAGATCCAAATCTGCATTTGAAAGAACCTATTTTCCAAATGTGGACCTTTGATGAACAGGATAGTGAGCTAGAGTTGCCACCTTCTTTGCAAGAGAAACTTCGCTTAGTATCATGGCATCCCCATTCATCAGATGTTGTTGGCTTTGAAGCTTCAAAAGCTTCAGGAGTTTCTCAAGTTGTCCATCACTTAGGTTTGAAGCCAGAAAATGTTTTGGCATTTGGAGATGGCTTAAATGATATGGAACTGTTTGATTATGCAGGGATTAGCATCGCAATGGGGAAATCAGCACCAGAGTTGCAAGAAAAAGCAGATTATATTACCAAGAATTTAGAAGAAGATGGCATATTCCATGCCTTAGAGGAGTTAAATATGGTTGAAAAAGAATTGATATTACCACAGTTAGATCTTGCTACGGTTGAAGGCCCTATCGCTGTAATCAAAACCAATCACGGTGAGATGAAAATTCAATTATTCCCAGATCAAGCACCAAAAACAGTTGCAAATTTTGTGGCCCTTGCTAAGTCTGGTTATTACGATGGAGTTATTTTCCACCGCATTATCAAAGATTTCATGGTCCAAGGGGGAGATCCAACAGGTACTGGTATGGGCGGTGAGTCTATCTATGGTGATAGCTTTGAGGATGAGTTTTCAAAAGAATTGTACAATATTCGCGGAGCCCTTTCGATGGCCAATGCTGGACCAAACACAAATGGCAGCCAATTCTTTATTGTACAAAATCAACATCTTCCTTATTCCAAAAAGGAATTGGTCCGTGGTGGTTGGCCTGAAAAAATAGCTGAAGTCTATACCACAGAAGGAGGAACTCCTCACTTAGACCAACGCCATACAGTATTTGGTCAATTGATGGATGAAACTTCGTTTGCCGTTTTGGATGAAATCGCGGCTGTTGAGACAGGTATGATGGATAAACCAGTAGAAGATGTCGTGATTCAAACTATCGAAATTGAGGACTAATATGAAAATTGGAGATAAGTTAGAAGGAACCATCACAGGCATTCAACCCTATGGAGCCTTCGTTGAACTCGCCTCGGGAGATACGGGATTGATTCATATTTCAGAAATCCGTAGTGGTTATGTTAATCATATCCAGGATATTCTTTCAATTGGAGAGAAGGTTTTTGTCCAAGTTATTGATGTTGATGAATATTCTAAGAAAGCCAGCCTCTCTTTGCGAACGCTGGAAGAAACACCGCAGCGAACGATTCGCCACCATCGTTTTTCAAATGACCGTCACAAGACTGGTTTTGCTCCCTTAGCTCAACAAATGCCAACCTGGGTCAAAGAAGGAAAAGCATTCTTTAGCAAACAGGAAAAAAAATAAAAACTTCGCTAGGTTAATAAAACCGGCTCTATAATTTCTGTAGTGGGTAAAACCACTGTAGAAATTATGGAGTCTATTTTGTTGTAGAAAAAAAGCTCCATAAGACCTATAATGAAAAAGTGACCAAACCCTCATTAGAAAGAATCTTATGGAACAATTAAATTTTATCACAAACATACTTGGAATTAAAGACAAAAATATTATTATCTTAGATTATCTTGATGCTGGAACGCATAAAGAAGTCATTGCTAAGCTCGATTATCCTGCCCCTAAATGTCACAACTGTCAGGGACAAATGGCTAAATATGACTTCCAAAAAGAATCTAAAATCCCTTACCTTGAATGTGCAGGTTACAAGATTCTTATTCGATTGAGAAAACGTCGTTTCCGCTGTAAAGACTGTGGAAAAATCGCTGTTTCAGAAACTTCCTTAGTCAAGAAGAATCACCAAATCGCAACCATCGTCAAACAGAAAATCACTCAAAAATTGATTGAGAAACTCCCTATGACAGCTATCTCTGAAAGTTTATCAGTCTCTACTTCGACAGTCATTCGTCAGTTACATAAATTTAAATTTAAGACTGACTTTAACTACCTTCCAGAACACATGAGCTGGGATGAATATAGCTTCAAGAAAGGAAAGATGAGCTTTATTGCACAGGATTTTGATTCCAGAAAGATCGTAGCTATCCTAGATGGACG
>NZ_JAAPAW010000003.1:0-45452 GCF_014435245.1 Streptococcus sp. IMAU 99161
TGAGATAGCCCATCGAAATCATCGATAAAAGGGCTCCTAAAATAACTCCTTTTTGTCTAAAAACAAATTCGATCTTATGATTTCCCTTTGTAATTGGGAAAGACAGGAAAGCGTCCCAGGCTTTTTCGGTTTGGACAAATTTTCCATCTACTTTCACCTTCCATCCGTCACTATAAGGGATAGAGGTCATCATATAGTTGCTATCATCTGTAATAGATACATCTCCAACAATATGGGTATTTGCAAACTTCGTCACATGCAAACCTTGTTTTTTACGATTATCCAGTACTTGCTGAATCTGATCGATATCCGCACGATAGACACCAGCATTACTCATATCGATATGGTCTGTTTTAAATCTAAATTCAATAACTGTTTCTTGATTTTCTGTTTGATCCGTCAACTGCCAAATTTGTCTTTGGGTAAAGATTTTATCATTTAGTAACCATTTATTATTTAGCAATACAGAATAGTCTTGATTTTGGATCAGAGATACAGGCGTGAAAAAGTAATAAGTATTATTGGTACGAGGAATGACCTTGTAACGAATAATAGCTTCTTTTGAAGGATCAATCCTATTATAGATTGCTTCTCCAGTCTCCTTATTGACCTTTTCTTCCTTGACATTTTCTGTCTCGATTGAACTAAAGGCTAGAGGTTTAAAGTACTCAACTACATCCTTGTTTTCCTGTTGGTGTCCCTCCATCGAGTTCAAGATAATGTTTTGATTCGCAAAGGCATTGTTGACACCAAAACGAATATTTCTAACTAGAGAATTGGTTCCATAGGCAAGAGGAAATGAATTTGGATTTTTATAAACGACATAGCGCTCATCTTCATAGACCTTGTCTGAGAAGTAGCGATTCAAATCAAAGCGCTCTGTAAAGCGGTAAGAGTACATCTTTTCAGGGTGTGCATCTACCTCTTTTTGATCCCAGTCTTTAGTACTCATAAAATATCGAATTCCATACAGGGCATCTGTCAACGGTGTGCCATTAGCATACTGGGTCGCCGCATTAACTCCTAGGTCTCCCATGTAAGCAAAATGATCCATTGTACTACGTTCCAAGCTCGAACTAAACGTACTTAATCCTGGATAAGAGACCAGCGAAGGAACCGTTCTAGAATAAGCAAAATTAGTTGCAATTCGGTAGAATGGTTGATCAGCATTTTCTTGAACACTATCTGTCACTCGCTTAACTGAAACAGTAGCATCTGCAAATTTACGTACATCATCATAAACAAATGTCACTTGAGATAGATACGCATTATAACCTAACTCAAAGATTGTCAATAACGAAACAACAATCACCGAGATGCGCGACCATTGAAGGTTTAGAATTGCTAAGATAGCCAAGTAAAGCATTACTGTAATTCCCACCTGCGACAACAAGTAACCCGTCTTTAAAAGGATCGCCGCTACTACTAGAAGAACACCAGTGCCTCCCATACGAATGGCTTTTGACAATTGGCTCTTCTGGGATTTTTCCCAATAAGCATAAAAGAGTAAGCTAATAATTGCTGCAAGTAAAAGAACACTTAAAATAGAAAATTTTGAGAAGAATTGGGTAATGGCTTTAGGCTGAGTCTTTGCAATAAAGCTATATTGGTGGAAATATAGATACACCACTGATAACAGTAGACCTAGGCCAATGAGACAATTGGTCCATTTTGAAATAAGCACCTTTGTCCTCACAGCCTGGTAGGCTAAGACCAACATAAAGAATGAAAATAGCCAAGAAAAACGGAAGAAGAAACCTGCTGGATTTTGACCCATATGCCAAATCTTGCTGACAAATTCATTCACAAAGGAAATAAGAAAGACTAAAGTCACAATCCCCGCAGCCCATTTTTTAGCTTTCGAGACCTCTTTTGATTGGAAATAGAAGATATAGCCGAGAAAACTCAAAGCGCCGATAAAGATATTGGGTAAATTTGGACCAGCAGACCAACCAGAAGTTGTATCAAAGCCTCCCACTACTAATTTCGCAAGAATATCTAGTGGATTAATTTGGAAGGCAAAGGAGAAGGTCATGCCTCCACCGACTTGTCCTTTACTTTCTATCAGATTAAAGAATACCGGTAGAATCAAAATAGCAGCTGTCGCAATCCCGATTATGGTATAAATGACTAGCTGTAAGAGAGGGAGACTAAAGTTTTTCAGCCTTGTCTTGAAATCTCCGTCACCCATTAATCTTGGAGATACATAATAGCAAGAATACAAGACAATAAAGATGGAGATCATATACCCCATATAAAATTGGAGCAAGACGGTTAAGCCTAAAGCCAAGGCGTACTGATAAGGGGATTGACCATCTAATAGTTTTTCCAGATACACAATGACAATTGGAAGTAGGATCATAGCATCATAGAAAATGACATTCATCTGATAGGAAACCATCATACCAGATAATGCATAAGCCGTTGAAAATAGTGGCACCATCCACCTTCTAGAGACCGATCCTTTGTAGCGCTTGATTAAAAGGAAGGCAAAGGACATTCCCATGGCTCCATAACGAAGCCAAATCGTTAAGAATACAGCCGCTCCAAAATACTTTAGTGGTGTTAAAATGTAGATCAGATTGAAGGGGCTCATCAAATAATAACCCAAAACCCCAATCATATCTCCACCAAGAGATTTGGTAAATGAATAACTTAAACTGGAGAGATCTCCAGTCAGTACAGCATTTTTTAGTAGCCCAAAGAAACTGATATACTGCTGACCAAAGTCAACAGCCATTAAACTTTTATTACCAAAGGGATACATTCCTATTGATGCCCACACAAGAAGCATAATAGTCATTGGAAGTAGAGCACTAGCTACATAGAGAATCTTCTTTGGATATTTTTTCAAAAGCTCTTGCCAGCGCATAAACCAGATTAACATGTTTTCTCCTATCTTTTTTATCCGATATGATTTTCTTTTGCTTTTTCAATATTTGTTTCTTCAATAATAAAGTGAGGGCGACGCTTCACTTCATAATAGATCTTACCAATATACTCTCCAAGAATCCCAATAAAAATTAACTGAACACCACTAAATAAGATAATGGCTGCTATCGTCGTAAAATAACCACTGACATAATTCCCAGCAGAAAGAATATATTTTACCAATTCAAACACCAGGTATAGAAGGGCCAGTCCTAAGGAGACAAAACCAAATTGAATACATACACGTAAAGGACGATCATTAAAAGAAATAATCCCTTGTATGGCATAGTTCAATGATTTTTTAAAACCAAATTTGCTTTTTCCAGCTTTACGGATTTCATTCTTATAAGGGATGACTTTTTCTTTGAATCCAATCCACTCATACAAACCTTTGTTAAAACGATTATACTCAGGCATGGATACAAATGCTTCCATTGCTTTTCGGCTAAGCAGTCGTAATTCTGATTTCCCATCTGTCAAATGGACATCCATGGAACGATTGGACAAGAAATAAAACAAACGAGCAAAGGAACTTCCAATGAAAGACTCACCCTCACGAGTACGTTGTCCACTAACGATATCGTAGCCCTCATTATAGGCTTCTAAGAATAAGGGAATCAGATACGGCGGATGTTGGAGATCCCCATCCATGACCATCACTGCATCTCCACTTGCATACTTAAAGCCCGCTAAGATCCCACTCTCTCGGCCAAAATTTCGGCTAAATCGAATATATTTTACCCGTTTGTTCTCTTGAGCAAATCCTTCAATCAGTTCAAATGTTTTATCATTACTCCCATCATCGATGTAAAGCAGTTCATAATCTGTGAGCTCATGATCTAACATCTTCTCCAGCTGATTTGAAATCTCACGATGTGTTTGAGGTAGTACTAACTCTTCATTCAATAGAGTTATTAATATGGATAATTTCATCCCTTCACTCCTATTTACCTTTTTCAAAAAAGAGAGAGCAAAAGCTCTCCCCTGATATAGAAACTCATTGCTTAGTTCATGGACAATTTCCGTTTCAATACAATAGCTCCTGACAATACAAGAACTCCCGAGACTACAAGTCCAGTTGCTGCAACTTCACCTGTATTCGGAAGAAGCGATCTGTATCCTCCTCCGCGGTTGCTGCCTTTTGTTCCTGGGATTCCAGATGTTGTTGTCGATTGTTTTCTACCTGGTTTACCTGGTACTTCCGGCGTTGTTTTCGGTGCTTCCGTTGTTGTAGTTGTGGTGGTTGGTGCTTCCGTCGACGTTGTTGTCGTCGTCGGTGCTTCCGTCGACGTTGTTGTCGTTGTCGGCGCTTTCGTCGTTGTAGTTGTCGTTGTTGGTGCTTCCGTCGACGTTGTTGTCGTTGTCGGCGCTTTCGTCGTTGTAGTTGTCGTTGTTGGTGCTTCCGTCGACGTTGTTGTCGTCGTCGGTGCTTTCGTTGTTGTAGTCGTGGTGGTTGGTGCTTCCGTCGACGTTGTTGTCGTTGTCGGCGCTTTCGTCGTTGTAGTTGTCGTTGTTGGTGCTTCCGTCGACGTTGTTGTCGTTGTCGGCGCTTTCGTCGTTGTAGTTGTCGTTGTTGGTGCTTCCGTCGACGTTGTTGTCGTTGTCGGTGCTTCCGTCGTTGTTGTGGTTGTTGTTGGAGCTTCCGTCGTTGTTGTGGTCGTCGTCGGTGCTTTGGTCGTTGTGGTGGTTGTGGTAGTTGTTACAGGTTTTTCCTTTTTGTTTACAATCGTTTTTGTAACAGGTTTATCCGCTGTTTTAAATTCACCAGCTTCCACAACAGTATCTTCCTTAGACAACTCATAACCCTTCGGAGCTGAGACTTCTTTGATAATGTATTTATCTCTCAAAAGCTTCTTAACAGAAAATTCACCTTTTTCGTTGGATTCGAATTCTCCCATCACTTCACCGCTCGCTTGACGAATCACTTGGAATTTTGCACCTTTAAGAGGCTTGTTACTTTCATCTACTTTTTTCACTGTAATACTGAATACATAACCTACACCTTCACCACCAGCAATTTGGATGAGTGTTTTACTCTTCGTATCGTAAGGTTTTATATTGTCACCTACGATAGTCGCTTTGTTTTTGATTACTTCACGATCGACAGTTGTATAGTTTACAGTTGCTTCGTATTCTACTGCAAATTGGTCGTTTTCAGAAATATTACCAAGGTTTATAGAGAACGTTGTATCAGTAGCATTTATTGCATAGTTAGCGGTAACATCTTGTTTATTTTTAAATATCCATTTACCACCACTGTATTCCCATGTACCCTTGTAGATCTTGAAGCTATCTTTTTTGTATGTCACACCGACTGATTGCATGGCATCAGAAAGAACTGCATTGTTGATTACTTCATGAGTTCTGTTTACAGAGATACGGAAACCAAGGTTTTTGTGGTCTCCATTATCCCAACCCGATTTGACGATAGTATAACTTTGGCCTTCACCAACAATTCCGCTGTGTACTTTACCGTTGAATTTTACCTTACCGTTAACAGAAAGCTTAACAGGAACTTCACCATTGTTAGGAAATTTGTCTTTGTTAACCAAAGCGTAGAAGAAGAATGAACCAGAAACGTCATTATTGTCTTCAACAAATTTTGTAAATGTCAAGACAATTTTTCCACTAGCTGCGTCAACTTTCCCATCAGCAATCTTTTTACCAGTGATTGTATCGTTGATTTCAAAATCCTGAGACTTGATATCGATTGGTCCATCGATAGTGACTTCAGTTGTATCCCCTGCTTTAACACCTTTTCCCTCCAAAGCAAATTTTGCATTCAGACGGAAAGTTTCGTAGCGACCAAGGCCCGTTACTAATTCTTCACCTTGAGCATTTTGAATCTTAACTTCCGTAATCACATCGACTTTTTTAGACGTTTCCGCCTGTACAGTTTTAGAAAAAAGCGTCAATGACACAATCAATAGCGAACAAACTATTGACAAAAAAACTGCTAACTTTTTCATATTTTCTCCCTTTTACTTATTATTTAAAAAAAATCAGCGTTTTCAATATAGCACAACATAGTAAAATTGTCAAGTTTCATGAACAGAAAGTCCTTTTTTGTACATTTAAGGATCACTATCCTAGTTCTTGGACAAACTTTAGCGATCAATGTCCTTTCTCTAAGACCAATACATCCTTGGTTGAGAGATGGCTTTCCTTGTACCCAGCCTCTTTATAGAGGTTTAAAGTTGCTGTTTCGGAGTAGCCATTTTTCTCCTCTTGCATTTCCCTTGGAACTACAACGATGTCAATTTTTGAATCCACTTTTTTATCATGATGATAAAAGATATCATATAGTGCTTCATTCTTTCGAAGGCCAGGAGTGTAACCACCTGCTGCCAAGACCACTTTTTCTTTGGGAATTTTATCCAACACTGATTGGACTCCGTCAAAATAATCCTTTCGATCTTGGTAATAATGAATTTCAAAAGTCCAATTATTCGTAAAACTATAAAGGATAGAACCTGATAAAATCACACAAGAAGCTACAAAGGCTACCAATACATTTTCTTTTATCACCTGTTGCTTACTAAGATCATCCACTGACAACAAGGCCATCAAAAATAGGAGTGTGATGGAACCATAGCTATATTGATAACCAATATCATGCTGATACGGCCACCCCATTAATAAATTAACCAAAAAGAGAGGCAAGATGAGAAAATAGGTCGCCCAACGTTTCTGAATAACTGGTAAGAACCCTAATGAAAACAGGACTATAAAGATATATCCCAATCTCTTTGGTGTGAATAACATGCCCATAACATAAAGTGGATTCAAGATAACATTCTTCACTACCATCATCAAGCCACTTTCACCACTGACTAATAAGTTGTCGTACCTTGATACCATCGCCCCTTCGCCATGCGTTGCTAAGTAAAGCAATCCACAACTAAAGTAAACAATCGGTAGGGCAATAGTAATTATATATAACCATCTTTTAAACTTAACGGAGAACGTAAAACGATTTTGAAAAGTGAAGTAAAGGCCTAACGCAATGACATAAACGAAGGCATCCTCTTTTACAAAGAGTAACAACTGTGCAAACAAAAGCGAGCGCCATCTCCATTGGGAAATGATTCCATAAAACACCCATAGAATTAATGGTGGCAAAAAACAATTTTCATGCAGGTGAAAGCCACCACTTGTTGTCATAACAGGTGTGACAAAAAAGAGTGCAATAAACAGAGGGGTCATTAATTTTGGCAATTGTATTTTTTTCAGAATGAGGAGCAATGGTATCACTCCTGAAAATACAATAACATTCTGTACAATATCTAATGTTTCCACATACGGGAATAACATATAAAAGGGTAAAATCAAATAGTAGATTGGTGAAATATGTACTGAAAAATGAGATAAGGCTCTATCTCTTTCAAGTGTTGTAATTTGTGAAAGGTCATGCCTCATTCTCTCAAACATTTGCGAAAAGATTCCGATATCAAACGAGGAGACCGCATTGGCTTTCACCTTATAATACACAACCACAGATAGGTATAGTACATAGAAAAAACCGCATAGTAATACAACAACTGTTAGTCTTCGAATCCAGATATCGCTTGCTTTCTCCAAAGGTAGTTTATAAAGAATGATACCTACCAAAATAGCTATAATGATCGAAATCAAAACAGACCAGATTAAGGTTGGCAACCTTGATTCAGAAAGAGTAAATGAAAAGATTCCTAATCCTTGGTCTTGAAAATTAACACTTGTTTGGAGCAGCAATTTAGGAAAAGATAAGAGTACTGGAGCGAGGAATATATAGGACAACTTCTCTTTTTCCAGATAAAAAAATAGGAATAAAATCAAAGAAAGCAAGATTAAGCCTAGTGACATGAACAGGCTTGGACCTTTCAGAATCGAAAAAAATAAAATAAATGCTACCAGAAAAATATTAACACTTCGTATGGTTACATACTTTTTACTTTCCGTCAATAGCCAAAAAAGAGGAAAACTTAGCATCATTCCTACTATAATACTGGTACCACTGGTCTTCCCTAATTCTAAAAATAAAGTATTTGTTGGAAATCGTACTAAATTTACGATCACCCCAAAAAGATAAGAAGAAAACAGTAGCCATACATAATGGCTGTTTACTGTCCGAATCAATTTCATTCTATTTGATACCTCCCAATTCTATTTCCTATTCTAGCATAAATAATTCACTATTTCTAGATAGTACTAATCAGTATACAAAAAGAGATCGGCTCAAGACCAACCTCTAACTTCATTATAACTCCTGCAACAAATAGCGAAATAGTTCTAAATTCCCTTTTTCTTCATTGACCAAGTATTCTGGATGCCACTGCAAACCCATAATGCGATGACCGTCGACTGCTTCGATGGCTTCGATGGTATGATCACGTGGATCAAAAGCTGTCGCGCGGAAATTCGGTGCTAGATCCTTGATACTTTGGCGATGCACGGAATTGATCCGTGTCGCTTGGCCAAAGAGTTGCTCGACGACACTGCCTTTTTGAGTCTCAATTGAATGAGAAGTCCCAAACGGAAGTCCTTGCCAGTGCCCTTCAATGGCTTGGTTTAGCGTTCCTCCAAAGGCAACATTGATCAACTGTACCCCGCGGCAAATGCCTAGGACTGGTTTGTTTTGGCGAACCGCTTCCTTCAGTAGGGCAAGTTCGAATTGATCCCGCTCGATATTGTAATCATCGCTCTCAATCATTTTTTCCTCGCCATAGAGACTTGGATCGACATTTTGACCACCACTCAGGATCAATTTATCAATGGTTTCCACATAGTCCTTGACCAAGGAAGGATCTCCCATTGGAATCACCATTGGTAGGCCTCCAGCTTGGCGAATGCCTTCGGCAAACTGACTAGATACAGAGGAATGAAGGTTTTTTCCTTCCGGATCAACCGGGCAGAGATTAGCGGATACTCCTACGATTGTTCTGCACATATTCATTCCTCCTTTACGTTTTCTTGTATTTATCTTACCACCTATTAGTGATAGTGTCTAATATGTATTTTTTAAAAGTGTGATAGATTTTATTTATCACCTTTCATTTTCTTCTAAAACAATGTTCAATCATACAAGTTTTTTCACCTATATTATGATAAAATAGAGAAGAGAATAGAATCGTCCTTCAAGGCGTGCTTGAAGGCATGATTGGAGGAGGCTTGGCTGCTTGCCAGCCTGGCTTGAAAATACATATAGAAATGGAAGATACAATGGAAAAACAAACCGTTGCAGTGTTGGGTCCTGGTTCATGGGGAACAGCCCTTTCACAAGTCCTCAATGATAACGGCCATGAAGTCCGTCTCTGGGGAAATATCCAAGAACAAATCGACGAAATCAATACCCAACATACCAATAAACGTTATTTTAAAGAGGCTGTCATTAGCGATCAAATCACAGCTACGACAGATCTCAAAGCAGCCTTGGACGGTGTAGATGCCATCCTCTTTGTGGTCCCAACCAAGGTCACGCGCTTGGTCGCAAAGCAAGTCGCTGAAACACTGGATCATCCTGTAACAGTCATGCACGCTTCCAAGGGACTAGAACCTGGTACACACGATAGGATTTCTCAAATCCTTGAAGAAGAGATTCCTGCTTCTCTTCGCAGTGAGGTCGTGGTCGTTTCTGGACCGAGTCACGCGGAGGAAACTATCGTACGGGACATCACCCTCATTACAGCTGCCTCAAAAGATCTAGAAGCTGCCCGCTACGTTCAAGAACTCTTTAGCAACCACTACTTCCGCCTCTACACCAATACCGATGTCATCGGTGTAGAAACAGCTGGTGCCTTAAAAAATATCATCGCGGTCGGAGCTGGAGCATTGCACGGTCTTGGTTACGGGGACAATGCCAAAGCAGCTATCATCACGCGCGGTCTCGCTGAAATCACGCGTCTCGGTGTGAAGCTTGGGGCTAGCCCCTTGACCTATAGCGGTTTGTCTGGGGTTGGTGACTTGATCGTTACCGGTACTTCTGTTCATTCCCGCAACTGGCGAGCTGGGGATGCGCTCGGACGTGGTGAAAAGCTCGAAGACATCGAAGCCAACATGGGCATGATCATCGAAGGGATTTCAACAACCAAAGTTGCCCATGAACTGGCCCAAGAATTGGATGTTTATATGCCAATCACACAAGCTATTTACCAAGTGATCTACGAAGGAAAAGGCATCCGTGAAGCCATCCACCACATGATGAGCAATGAATTTAAAGAAGAAAACGAATGGAAATAAAGCAGCCATTCTTCCATCAAACCGACCTTTCAGAAAGGAAATGATATGACGAAAGTTAGAAAAGCAGTCATCCCTGCTGCTGGATTGGGAACCCGATTCCTTCCAGCTACCAAAGCCTTGGCAAAGGAAATGTTGCCAATCGTAGACAAACCAACCATCCAATTTATCGTGGAAGAAGCCTTAAAATCTGGAATTGAGGAAATCCTCGTCGTAACTGGTAAAGCCAAACGCTCCATCGAAGACCATTTCGATTCAAACTTTGAATTGGAATACAACTTGGAACAAAAAGGTAAGACTGATCTCCTCAAGTTAGTCAATGATACAACGGCTATCAACCTCCACTTCATCCGTCAAAGTCACCCTCGTGGCTTGGGAGATGCTGTTCTTCAAGCCAAGGCCTTTGTTGGGAATGAACCATTTGTTGTCATGCTTGGGGATGATCTCATGGATATCACGGACGATCATGCACTGCCATTGACCAAACAATTGATCAATGACTATGATGAGACACATGCTTCTACGATTGCCGTGATGGAAGTGCCTCATGAAGAGGTTTCCTCTTATGGGGTCATTGCTCCTCAAGGCGAAGGAATCAATGGCCTTTATAGCGTTGAGACTTTTGTCGAAAAACCAGATCCAGAAGATGCACCGAGCGATCTCGCTATCATCGGACGCTACCTCTTGACACCTGAGATTTTTGATATCCTTGAAAATCAAAAACCAGGTGCTGGGAATGAGGTCCAATTAACCGATGCCATCGATACCCTCAACAAAACCCAACGTGTTTTCGCTCGTGAATTTGATGGCAAACGCTACGATGTGGGCGATAAGTTTGGTTTCATGAAAACATCGATCGACTATGCCTTGAAACATCCTCAAGTCAAAGACGATCTCAAACAGTACATTATCGATCTTGGAAAGAAATTAGAAGCATCTGAAAAAACTGCAGACTAAAAGGAGTGGGATTTGATTCCCACTCCTTTTAGAATGTAGACGAACTATTTTAAAGTAAATTAAGTTAGGCTATTATGCAAAAGATATAAATTTGCTACAATTCTTAGAATGATTCAAGAAAATGACGAAACTTTCCGCCGTGAGAAAAGTACTTGAAACAACGATGTTTCAAGTACTCGGAATTATTGAGAGTAAAACAGTTTGGGAAACTGTTTTAGCCTGAGCCAAGAAACAAAAGAGCGAAGAGGCTCAATAAGAATTGAACACGGGCTGCGGATCATGTCAAAAAGATAAGTTCTCCTAGAATCTAAAGATTCTTCGTCAAACTTCCTATTTTGACTTTATCCGCAGACGCCCTTTGTATCTTAATTTAGTCATGGAACTTCCTGGATTGCTGAAATCATCCACTGGATAATTTCACCTAACGTCCGTACTCACCTAAGGAAAGTTTTTAATATGACTTTGTCCCAGACTCTTAATTGTTTTTGGATTGTCGAGCAAGACGCAGTGGTTGAGTGGGCTCTACTAGGCTGATTTCATCAGCTTTTACAGCCCTACTCAACTGTGCGGAGGTGGGACAACGAAATCGAGTTCTAACGAATGACCAATTTCTGTCCCACTCTCTCTTTTCTCTCTATTCCTTCTAAAAAAGATTCAATAAGTTCCCTACGAAATAAAATAGGAGTCCCAAATAAACAAGGGCTGAGCTGAGCTGATAGCTCCGCTTCATGAAGCGGGCTTCTCCCCTTACTGGAAAGACATAGGCCAGCAATACTCCAGCTACTAAGCCACCGATGTGCCCCGCCATACTGATCCCTGGCATAAAGCTAAAGATCAAATTGACCAGAATCAAGCTGGTATAGGACTGACTCAAGTGACGGATATAGGGACTTTGGACAATAAAGCGGAGCGCACCAATGGTTCCAAAAACACCAAAGAGAGCTGTAGAAGCCCCTGCTGCGACAGCATCTGGTGTAAAAATCGCAACAAAAACATTGCCCATTATACCTGATAAGAGATAGATCGCCAAGAAAGCTTTCGATCCGAAGAGATCCTCTGCCAGACGGCCCAAGTAATAAAGAGTGATCATATTGAGCACAAAATGCTCCAAGCCGATATGTACAAAAACGGCCGTCAGCAAACGCCATAACTGGCTTGAATCTGCTTTTATAATGTCACCAACCACTCCGCCACTATAAAACACCGCAGCACCCGTCTGGTAGTCTCCTCCAAATCGGATAAACATAGAAAGAAAAACGGCTGTGGTGACCAGTAGCAGGATGCTGGTTACAGGATACCGACGATCATAGATGTGTTTCATAGACTAGTACCTCCTGAACGGCTATATCAAAAGCATCGGGCTGGAATTCCCCCTCTTGGATGGAATAAATGGTGCTGACCGTTTTCCCGCTATAATCGGCTAAATAACGATCATAATAACCAGCGCCGTAACCAATCCGGTAGCCTTCTGATTGAAAGACCACTCCCGGTACATGGATCAGATCAATCTCTGATTTATCCACAACCTTGCCCTGTTCATTGGGCTCCAGCAAACCAAAACGTGTTTTTTCTAAAATTTCTGGATCGTATTCCACAAATTCCATCCGACCTTGTGGATAGGTCCGAGGCACACAGACACGTTTCCCATCTTGAAGAGCTGCTTGGATCAAGCTAGCTGTGGAAAATTCATGACCCATGGACAGATAGGTGGCCAGGGTCTGGGCCTCCTGAAAGGCAGAAAGCTGGGTGAAACGCTGGGTTAATTGGCTATCGGCCTCCGCTTTCACTGATTGAGGCAACTCTTTCATGGCTGCGATGGTCTTATTTCGTAGTATTTTCTTCATGCTGACTCCTTTTGTCTAGCTTTCATTGTACCATTTTTTTAGGACATCCGAAATCATTCCACACAGGAACATAAAAAATCCAACTCTAGGCGGAGTTGGATGAAGTGATTATTGGTTGGCTTTCATTTTCAAAAACTTACCGATATGTTCGACAGCAAACGGTAGAGCTGCTTCATTTGGGCTCATCTTTGGATGGTGCAGGGCATAGGGCGTATCAATTCCCAACCAGAACATGACGCCAGGAACCTTGCTCAAGAGGAAGCCAAAGTCTTCTCCTGTCATCGCTGGCAAAATATCAATCAGGTGAACGTCTTCCTCAGCTGTGAAAAAGTCCATGAGTTCTTTGGCCAATTCTGGTTGGTTTTCCACAGGCAGGTAACCACCTTGCTTGAGTTCCAGATCTAATGTTACATCAAAGGCAGCTGCCACCCCTTCTGCGATGGCTTTGACTCGTTTTTGAGTCAGGAGGTTCATCTCCATGGTCAAGGTCCGAATGGTCCCATGAAGGAAGGCCGTCTCAGCAATCACATTATTGGTTGTTCCTGCATGCATGGAACCAAAGGTCACCACCGCCCCTTCAATCGGATCGACATTTCGACTGACAACCGATTGGACTTGGGTAATGAAGTAAGAGGCTGCTACAAGAGCGTCATTGGCCTCATGTGGAAAGGCCGCATGACCTCCCTTACCTGTAAAGGTGATCTTGACTTCACAGGTCCCTGCAAAAAGGGTACCGGTGTTGGTCGCAATGTCTCCCACCTTCAAATCAGGGCGTACATGCAGACCATAAAATTCATCAGGGAGCCAGTCGCCAAAAGCATGGTCCTTATACATGAGCATTCCACCAGCCTCATTTTCTTCAGCTGGTTGGAAGAGAAAGAGTAGGTTATTTTTTGGTTGCACTTGAACTAGTCGATCCAAAAGCCCAAGGGCTGTCGTCATGTGCATATCATGACCACAAGCATGCATCCGTCCTTCGTGCTTAGATGCAAAATCAAGACCAGTTTGTTCCACGATGGGTAGGCCATCGATATCCGTCCGCCAGCCAATGGTTTTTTCAGGTGCAGACCCATGGAGATACACCAGGATCCCCGTCCGCCAAGTCCGTTGCTCTACAAAGTCTTTGCCTTCTGTGATCTCTGCGATTCGCTCTAAGAGGTAGGCTTGGGTTTCAAATTCTTCCAAGCCAATTTCAGGGATTTGGTGCAAATCCCGTCTGATTTTGATTAAGTCCAATGTCATTTTTATTTTCCTTTTTTGTCTTATTTAATAGAGAATCTAGAAATAGAGGCCTTACGGCCTCTACTATCAATATGTTACAAATTACGCAAGGCGTCTTCGAGCGCTGTTTTTTGTTGTGTTTTTTCGTCGATTTCCTTGATGATGCGAGCTGGGACACCAGCTACAACAACATTTTCAGGAACGTCTTGGGTGACGATCGCTCCAGCAGCAACGACTGATCCGTTTCCAACTTGAACTCCTTCGATCACAACAGCATTGGCACCGACCAAGACATTGTCCCCAATCCGAACAGGCTCAGCAGAAGCTGGCTCAATGACACCTGCAAGGACCGCACCTGCACCGATGTGGCTGTTTTTCCCAACAGTAGCACGTCCACCAAGGATCGCGCCCATATCAATCATAGTCCCAGCACCAATTTCCGCACCGATGTTGATCACAGCGCCCATCATGACAACCGCATTGTCTTCGATAGTTACTTGGTCACGGATAATAGCACCTGGTTCGATCCGTGCATTCAGGTGACGTTTATCAAGCAATGGAATAGCTGAATTACGGCCATCCTGTTCAACCACATAATCCTTGTTCTCTGTCAAGTTGGCAAGAAGGGGCTCGATCTCTTTCCAGTCACCAAACAAAACATTGCCAAGTTTTGTCACAGATTCTGGAACAGCGGTTGCCAATTCCCCTTCAAAGGTAACTTTCACATTGGTTTTCTTTTCGGCATTTCCGATAAAAGCGATAATTTCTTGAGCAGACATCTTTTGTGCAGTCATGAGTTTCTCCATTCATTTCAAATAAGCGTATTCATATTATACCATAATCTTAGGGAGATGAACACCTAAGGCGTTGTGGAAGCTGATGTCGCCGGATCTTCTAGACCCTTGATTTCACTAATGGTACGATTGCTTCCAAATTGAATAATGACAGAGCGCGAATCAGAAAGCTTATAGTAAAAGATTAAGAAGGATTCTGAACTCATCATACTCGACCAAGAAACACTGCTAGGAATTCCTACTGTATTCACAAGATCTGAATAGCTGGTCCCTATTTTAATATTGGCGAAATCCTCTTTGTTCAAACTGCCGTTTTTATTGGCCAATCGCTCACTATTTAAGTTTTCAAAATCAAGAGAAGATAAACGGTCAACACCAATTTTTGAAAGTAAAACGGTTACGGAAGAAGGGGACCCTTCAGATCCATAATCCAAACTTGTCATGAAAGGACCAACACTGCCTTCTTGGTAAGTTTCTTCACCCCTACTAGCCTTGCCCAGTACCTCTACGACACCCTGCGGAGAAAGAGAAGTTGAATAAGAACGGTCTTGCCCTCCTTCACTTAAACCTGGAATCAGAGAAATCGCCTTCTCATAGGTTACTTGAAATTGAAATTCCCCTTCCGGTGCAATCAAGGTACTATTCCCACTCTGGAGGGTGACCTTCCTGATGCCACGAGAGAAAGAAGTGCTTTTGGGCGCGCTACTAGTAGAAGAAGGAGGATCGGTATCGATAGCCCCTACAATTAGCAAGACAGCAAAGCCTAGTAGGCCTATAGAAGCAAGGAAGGTTAGGAAAAAAGAACCCGCCGGCTTAGAGGACGAAGAGACGCTCGCTGTAGCAGGCGAAATATCTCCGAGCTTCGTTCGTACTTCTTGGGTTCTCCCACCACCTAATGAAGCGAGATCTTCTTCCGAAATCAAGCGTGTGCCACTATGGTGAGACGAAGCTGCCTTTATGTCCGTCCGATGATTATCCAATTTTTCTCCCTTCTTAGACCATGATTAACTTAGAGCCTTTGACCTTAAACTCCATGACAACTTCTGGCTGACCTTGTTCTTGATAACTCGCTCGGAACCCTTGTCCCCCTTCAAGCAATTCATCCCAGACCAGGCGTTGCGGATTGCCTAAACGATTGAGAATTTGATCCACTCCCTGAACTTCCTTGTCTTTTCCAGCTTATTTTTTGCCACTTGCTTCTTGATCTTGGTGGCCCAACAGATTGGTAGCATCCACCATGGTCAAGCGATAGCCCTTGTTTTCAACCTGTTCAAACCACAGGCTTACACTCTTTTTCCCCTGATCTGTCTGTTTAGCAGCATAGGTCAAGACGATTTGGGTCTTGGCATCTCCAGCAGTTTTCGTAAAGGAAAACTTTTGAGGTTTTCCCCATTTCGAAATGACGGTCTCCAAGCGTGTCCCTGCTTGCCTGTCTTGCTTGAGGTGAAGCTGTAATTTAGAGACCGCTTCAAGGGTCCATTTAAACTGCTTACTCTCTTGTTCGCCAGCAATCAAGTTCTGATACTTTTTGGGTTGGAAAGTCTGGAGGGTTCGGTCTTCCTTGATATTGGTCCCTTCCTCTTGGATTTGAATACTTGAAATGCCAAGTAGCACTCCCAATAGACAACACAGCCCTGGTAATAAGAGTTTTCTTCGATTTTGTTTGATCCATTCAAGCATCCTTGTCACCCCTTCTTACTCAAGCGATACTGGCCACTAGCGTCCCGTTCAAAGGTTAGAGAAACCAAGCCATCCTTTGCCTGATAAGAGATCGCGGCAATTTGCTTGTCCTTTGTCCGCATCAGACTAAAGGAGTTGGGAAGACCTGCTTGTTTGCATACTTCTTCAATGCTACTTCCTTTTTCCTTCTGCCCATCCATGGTCTTGTAATGGGTAAAATCTTCTTTTTTCAAATTTTTTCTCGTCTTGTAACGAGATGACCTAGGAGCAAAACCTTGGATCGCACTCAAATAAAAGTCTTTGTCCTTCTCTTGAAACTCTAGTTTGTAGGGATAAATGCCTTTTACCGCTTTTCCATAACCCAGTTGCACCTTTGTTTCAAAATTGGTTTTCTCTTGTGTATAGCTTTCTGATTTCCCAAATTTCTTGACAAAGGCAGGCAAACTCAGCCAATTTTTTTGAACTTTGCCATGAATATCTGCTAGATCGACACGGAGTAAATCTTCCATAGCAGGCTCCTTGGTAGGCAACCCAACAAAAGGCTCACTCTCTTTTTGTATCTGAGGGAAAGACAGCATATGCTCCTTTGATAAGGTCCCAACAGGGTGGATCACAAACACCATCACAAGGCCAACTACAAAGGCCAATACAGCCATACAGCCGTCCAGGATCCACTCTTTATGCTCTCTGATCCATTGTTTTATTTCTCCCATGATCCACAATCTTTCTATAAATATTACTTCTATTGTATAGGAAAAAAGCCTATTTGTCTTGACAATTCTGAAAGAGGCTGGGACCAAAGTACCCAACCTTCAACGAATCATCGCATTCATGTAGGACGCTACTTTTTCTTTAGTAGCTAACTTTACGACTTAAGAGAAAATCACCATCAGATTGGCGGATAAAGGTCAGATCTACATAGTCCCCGTTTTTCTTCTGGAGATTCATGGTGAGTTCTACAGTGTCTGAATAATCAGATGACTTAATACTCATCTCCATATTGTCAGCATTGTCCTTCAAAAGTTCTTTATAGGAACTACCGCCCTTACCTGTCGTGGAATCGCCTTCTTTTAGATCATCTATCAGCTTGTCTTCAATGCCCTCTTTCAAACCATAACCACCAAAGTCAATCTTAATGAGTTCGAAACGATCCCCTTTTTTAGAATAGGTGGCTTGAACTGCAGTTTTGTCATCATAGATATCCCCCCAACGCAATTCCAGCTCTCCATTCTCAAATTTGATATAGTCCGCCTTTCCAAAGGTCTTCACTGTATCTTCCGGCGTCTCACCTTGATCTGAGTCTGTCAAAAATTGTAGATTTCCTAGATCCTCTGGCTCCCATTCAAACTTGGCTTTTGAGTTATCTCCGGTGACCAATTGACTCAAATCCACTCCATCTGATGGATCCTCTTCTCTATCAAATGAAGCCTCCTGATGACTGCTTGGTTGCGTACTACTTGGCTTGGCATGGCCGATCAAATACCCGCTGACACCACCAATCAAGAGGCCTACAAAAATCCCTAGGGCTACTTGAATCGCTTTTTTATCAGCTGGATTCATTCCCTGTTTCACAGGGAAAACGGGTGCTTGTGGCACTTGCATTGTAGGGCCCTGGGTTGGGGGAACCGTTGAAGGAACTACTGGGGAGGTGCTCAGCTGAGGAGAAGGAGTGACACCTGGATTAGCTTCAAGAGCCGGCTCGCCTTCTAAGCTAGCTGGAGTCACTGGTTCTCTTGTTACTTCTACCACCGTGTCAGTCTCCAAGTTAGGAGTTTCTACTAGATTTTCTGTTTCATCTTTCGGAACAAAGTCTGGTGCCGTTACATCAAACTGAGGAGCACCTTCAAAAGGTTGCTCTTTTACAAAAGAATCCTGATCTTTCTCTGACATATTGCATTCTCCTTTTCTGATCTTCTTTATCTCTCTCGGCTCTCATTCTAAGCAAAAATCATTTGATAGATAAAGTATAAAATCGTTCTTCTACTATATCATAAATTGTTGAAAAGCGCCAATTCATCACTATATAGAGGCATCGAGCACAAAAAAACGACCTCTTTCGAGATCGTTTTGTCTGTCGATTAAAGGCGAGCGTTGAGTTCTTTGCTCAAGTCTTCGAAACCTGGTTTTCCAAGAAGGGCAAACATATTTTTCTTATATGCTTCTACACCTGGTTGGTCAAATGGATTCACCGCATTCAAGTAACCTGAAAGGGCAATCGCCAATTCGAAGAAGTAGATCGTGTAGCCAAGAGTGAAGGCATCTTGCTCAGGAAGAGTTACAAACATGTTTGGAACATCTCCATCAGTGTGGGCAAGAAGAACACCGTCTGTTGCTTTTTTGTTTACAAAGTCAACGTCTTTACCTTGAAGGTAACCAAGTCCGTCCAAATCTTCTTCCAAAGTTGGAATGGTGACGTTCTTACGTGGTTTGTCGATACGGACAACTGTTTCAAACATGATGCGAGCACCTTCTTGGATAAATTGTCCAAGTGAATGCAAGTCTGTTGAGAAGTTAGCTGAAGTTGGATAAATCCCTTTTTGGTCTTTCCCTTCTGATTCACCAGCCAATTGTTTCCACCATTCTGAGAAGTATTGAAGGGATGGTTCGTAGTTAACCAAGATTTCAGTTGCATAACCTTTACGGTAAAGGATGTTCCGAACAGCTGCGTATTGGTAAGCTTCATTTTCAGAAAGTTTATCTGAAGTGTAATCTTTACGAGCTGCATTCGCACCTTCCATAAGGGCTTTGATGTCTGCACCTGATGCAGCAATTGGAAGCAAACCAACCGCTGTTAATACTGAGAAGCGTCCACCGATATCATCTGGAACCACAAATGTTTCCCAACCGTTCGCATCTGCTTCAACCTTCACAGCACCTTTTTGGCGGTCAGTAGTTGCGTAGATCCGTTTGTTAGCTTCTTCTTGACCGTATTTCTTCACCAAAAGTTCTTTGAAGACACGGAAAGCGATGGCTGGTTCAGTTGTTGTACCAGATTTAGAAATCACGTTCACTGAGAAGTCTTTGTCTGAAACGTACTCTACCAAGTCAGCAAGGTAAGTAGATGAGATTGAGTTTCCAGCGTAAAGGATTTGTGGTGCTTTGCGTTCTTCTTTGGTTAGCAAGTTTGCAAAGTGGTGGTTCAAGAAGTCAATGGCAGCTTTTGCTCCAAGGTAAGATCCACCGATACCGATCACTACCAAAACATCGCTGTTTGATTTGATTTGTTCAGCAGCTTTCAAGATGCGGTCAAATTCTTCACGGTCGTAGTTTTCAGGAAGGTCCAACCAACCTAGGAAGTCACTACCAGCACCAGTCCCTTTGCGGATCATTTCATCTGCAGCTGTGACTTGTGCTTGCATGTATTCCACTTCATGTGGGGCAATAAATTTTTCTAAAGTTTTTGAATAGTCAAATGTAATATGAGACATATCTATCCTCCAAATTTTGTTCCTCTCTATAATATCTCTTTACGCAGATTTTATCAAGGGAAATAGATCTATAAAACGTTTTCATTCTTTAAATTTTGAATTTTCACAAATCAAGCAATGACGCAATAGCAATCGTTTGCATAATCCTCTTATTCTCTTCTAAAAAGCAATGATCTGTCTATCGCAGGCTGTGAGTTTCACCGTGCTCCTCAGGATCAAACTCTCTAAACTCGGTTGCGCCTTACAGGCTTATTTCATTTCACGCTATAGCCCTCACGTCACTTCGCGCCTCAGGATCAATATCTCTAAACTCGGTTGCGCCTTACAGGCTAATTTCATGTTACGCTATAGCCCTCACGTCGCTTCGCGCCTCAGGATCAATATCTCTAAACTCGGTTGCGCCTTACAGGCTAATTTCATGTTACGCTATAGCCCTCACGTCGCTTCGCTCCTCAGGATCAATATCTCTAAGCTCGGTTGCGCCTTACAGGCTAATTTCATGTTACGCTATAGCCCTCACGTCGCTTTGCTCCTCAGGATCAATATCTCTAAGTTCGGTTGCGCCTTACAGGCTAATTTCATGTTACGCTATAGCCCTCACGTCGCTTTGCTCCTCAGGATCAATATCTCTAAGTTCGGTTGCGCCTTACAGGCTTACCTCATCAACGCTATAGTCCTCACGTCGCTTTGCTCCTCAGGATCAATATCTCTATGATCGGTTGCGCCTTACAGGCTAATTTCATGTTACGCTATAGCCCTCACGTCGCTTTGCTCCTCAGGATCAATATCTCTAAGTTCGGTTGCGCCTTACAGGCTTACCTCACTAAGAGCTATAGAAAAAGAGCACACAGTTCACTTCGCTTAGGGCTGCTGGATTCCTCCCCTGACCCGCTTCACGCAGAACTGTTGCTCCGATAGGTATTATATCATAATTTGTTCGATTTGCAAAGGTCCGGTTTTTATTCTTGTGTTTTGGCCTTGGCTGCGAGTTTGGCTTGTTTTTTTCGTTCCCGACCTTGGCGGAAAAAGGTCTGCATGATGGCTGCACATTCTGCTTCCAAGATTCCTGTTTCCACTTCTACCCGGTGATTGAGGCGCTCATCTGTCAAAATATCATAGAGGCTCCCTGCTCCGCCAAACTTTTGATTGGTCGCGCCATAGATCACTTGGGGGATCCGGGCTAGACCAATGGCACCGCTGCACATAACACAGGGTTCAATGGTGACAAACAGGGTGGTATCTAGTAAACGCCAGCTCTCTTCATGCTGATTGGCTTCTTCGATCGCCATTACCTCCGCATGCATGACCGCTCGCTGCAATTCTTCCCGCGCGTTGTGCCCACGCCCAATGATCTCACCGTCTTTGACGATGACACAACCGATGGGAATTTCCTCATGGGCTAGGGCAATTTCTGCTTCTTTTAAGGCCTCTCGCATAAAGGTTTCTTTCTCTTCTAGGGTATAGTCTCTCACTGATAACACTCACTTACTTTTTATGTTCATGTTCTATTATATGATGAAGCCACAAAAAAAGCCACCAATGGGTGACTTCTTATAGGGAGATTATTATGAAAAAGTTTAGGAGGTTTAAACAAAGTTAGGAGGTCTTTGTTTATGCTTCTAGTATAGCTGGCCTATCTTAAATAAAGCTTAAGTTCTCTGAGTATTGATGATTTTGGAAATATCACCACTTAGAATCTCAAAAATATCTGACAAATTGCTGGCTTACTACTATCCGCTTTGTCGCAGAACCAACTATTGTGGCATCGCTCATCCTTTACGTAACTCAAGGATTTGGTCATAGCGCTCTTCTTCATCAATATGATGGGCTATTTCTAGTACCGTGATCGGCAAAGAAAAGATTAGGTCTCTAACCAGACGACTATTTTTTTCGTCCAAAGCTGATGTCACTTCGTCCGCTAATAAAATATCCTTCTCGCGTAAGAGAAAACGAGCCAACTCTAATCTGACACGCTGACCTCCTGAAATGTTTTCACCATTATTATGAATTTCTACATTCAAAATATCCTGAAATTCATCTATTAAGCCAACTCGGTCCAATACCTCCAATAATTCATGGTCCTGAAAAGGCTGACCAAAAGTTAGATTATAGCGGATAGTATCGTTAAACAGGAAGGGATGCTGGCTAATTAAACCGATATTCCCTTGGAAATGACTCGTTATTTGATTTCCATCATACTGAACGAAAATGTCACCCTCATCACATACTTCTTCTCCTAAAATCAAGCGAAAAAGAGTCGTCTTTCCAGACCCGCTCGGTCCTTTGATTAAGACCTTCTGACCTACTGAAATCGTCGCCGTCAAATCAGAAAAAAGCTGACGTTCAGCAAAACTTTTTGAAATATGATTTAAGCGCAACGATTCGAGATTTTCAACAAATTGATCCTTTGTCTCTTCGAAATCAGGTTCTTCCTCGATAATCTTAAACAGGCGGTTCGCAGTCGGCAAGGCACCTTGGAGATTGGCTGCACTGTACATCAGAGTTTGGATCGGTTCTACCAGCATCCCCGCAGCAACATACATAGAGATGAGGCTTGTAATAGAAATAGAATTTCCCTGTAAACTCAAATAAAAGCCTAAAGCAAGAGGAACAACCTGACTAAAAAAGACCATAAATCCATTAAAGAAAAAAATAATATTATGTGTGAAACAAAATCTTTGGATGGCTTTTTGATATTCTCCGTTTAAATCATTCACGCGCTCTTCATTCAGCCTCATGGCCTGATTAATCCGTAAGGTTTGGCTGCCTTGCATACTATCCGAGACAAGCCCATGTAATTTCGTTCTAAGCTTGGACCAGCTGTCTCCCGAATCTTGTAAACGACGATTCATGATGAACTGAGGAATAGGTCTCATAATCGTAAAAATGACAAAAATAAGTCCTAAGAGAAAATTTTGTGAAACAATATAAATGGCTGTAACAAGGGCGACAAATCCCCAACTCACCATAACATTTATATTTTCCAAATAATTATCGCCCACATATTCCATATCTTGAGTTAGCAGACTAACTTTTTCATCATTGGAAAATTTAGGATTCAATATGACTTTCTTAAATAAAAGGGCACGGACACTTTTGTTGATTTCTCTTCGGAATATATTGTGCGAATAGTTTGAAAACAGCATCAGACTATAAATAACAAGATAGACAGACAAACCAAATAAAACAAAATTGAGAATTTTTCCATAAGAAAGGCCGTCTTGATCTAACTTCAAGGCCTTCGTTAAAATCAGAGGTTGCGCCAACACCAAACCACTATTCACAATACGCCCTAAAAAAATAGGAAAAAGATACTTCTTATCAATGTACTTATAAATATTTCTCATAATTATCATCCATCAAATCTGTGTGACTTAACCTACAGTAAGTATACACCGATAGAAATATTGAATCAAGCAATATTCAGCAGATTAGAAAAGTTCCAACTTTTAATATTTTGGAAAAGGTTATCCTATAAAAGCTGCAATTTCGCCAACTTCTTGAGCAATATAGGTGGCGCCGGCTTCTTCCAATTCTTCCCTGCTTCCAAAGCCATAAAGGACACCGATAGAATCAAGCTTTTGCGCTTGAGCGCCAAGCACATCGTGCTCCCTGTCTCCAATCATGATGGTATGCGCCAAATCTGTAATCCCATTTTGCTCCAAGGCATACTGGATAACATCGCTTTTTTTACTACGTTTTCTATCCATGGTCGCACCAGCGACAAAGTCAAAATAATCATACAAACCAAAGTGTTTGAGAATTTGAATGGAAAATTCTTCAGGCTTTGACGTAGCTACAATCAACTGTTTGCCAGCCTGCTTGAGAGAAGCCAGCAAGTCAGGAACGCCTAGATAGACCTCATTTTCATAAAGGCCTTTTTCGGAAAAATACTCATGATAGTAGTCAATGGCCTTTAAACATTCTTCCTTAGAAAATCCATAAAAGCGCTCAAAAGACTCCTGCAAGGGCGGACCGATGAAAACTCTCAATGCTTTCTTGTCTGGCACTTGAATCCCATATTTTCCTAAGGCATAGGCCACCGAGTTGGTAATCCCTAGTTCTGAATTGGTCAAGGTGCCGTCTAGGTCAAATAAAATCGTTTGATACATTTTTTCCTCTTTCTGCTTTCAAAAAGAGGCTGGGACAAAAGTCCTAGCCTCTCAATTGTCTTTGGATTGTCGAGCAAGACGCAGTGGTTGAGTGGGCTCTACTACGCTGATTTCATCAGCTTTTACAGCCCTACTCAACTGTGCGGAGGTGGGACGATGAAATCGAATTCTAACGAATGACCGATTTCTGTCCCACTCTCTTATCTTCATTTGCTTATAAACTAGACCAGACACTTTCAAGGATATTGGTTTGGTCACGATCTGGTCCGACTGAGAAGGTTGAAATGCGCACACCTACCAATTCACCGACACGGCGCACATAGTTGCGGGCATTTTCTGGAAGCTCATCTAAGTGACGGACACCTGTAATGTCTTCTGACCAACCTGGCAATTCTTCATAGATTGGCTTGCAACGTTTGAGTTGCTCCAAGCTTGCTGGGTAGTAATCAATGCGTTTGCCATCCAAGTCATAAGCTACACAGATTTTTACCGTATCCAAGCCTGACAAGACGTCAATGGAGTTCAAGCTGAGATTGGTAATTCCTGACACACGACGGCTATGGCGCATCACCACAGAGTCAAACCACCCCACACGACGAGGGCGACCGGTTGTGGTTCCATACTCATGGCCGACTTCACGGATGCGGTCCCCAATTTCATCAGACAATTCTGTTGGGAATGGTCCGTCTCCGACACGGCTAGTATAGGCTTTACATACACCGACAACCTTGTCGATCTTGCTTGGCCCCACACCTGATCCGATAGTTACCCCACCTGCAACTGGGTTAGAAGAGGTTACAAATGGATAGGTTCCTTGGTCGATATCCAACATAACCCCTTGGGCACCTTCAAAGAGCACGCGCTTGCCGTTATCCAAAGCATCGTTCAAGATGACGGAAGTATCGGTTACATATTGCTTGATTTGTTGACCATATTCATAATATTCTTCAAAGATATCATCAAAGGAAAGAGCTGGAGCATTGTAGAGTTTAGTGAACAGACGGTTCTTTTCTTCCAAGTTGATGCGCAGGCGTTCTGCAAAGACATCACGATCCAACAGATCCGCAATCCGGATTCCCACACGCGCAGCCTTGTCCATGTAGGCTGGGCCAATCCCTTTGATGGTCGTTCCAATCTTGTTATCCCCTTTGGCTTCTTCTTGGAGACGGTCCAATTCGATATGGTAAGGAAGGATGACATGGGCACGGTCTGAAATACGTAAGCTATCTGTTGTCACCCCTTCCTCATGAAGATAGGCCAATTCTTTGACCAATGACTTAGGATTGATCACAACCCCATTTCCGATGACAGAGATTTTTTCAGGGAAGAAGATTCCTGAAGGAATCAAGTGAAGCTTGAATTTTTTGCCATCAATCACGATGGTATGTCCCGCATTATCCCCACCTTGGTAGCGCGCGATGACTTCGGCGTTTGCAGAAAGGAAATCTGTAATCTTTCCTTTTCCTTCGTCTCCCCATTGGGTTCCTACTACTACAACTGATGTCATAATCTATTTCATATTCCCTAGATAGAAGCTATCTAGGCCTTTCTTCAAACTCAGGGCAGGAGTCTCACCTGCAAGTTTGTCTTACACTCTATTATAAGCAATTTTTAGCATTTTTTCAAGATTCACTCGCATCTCCTAGATTTTCTCTGCCTCTTTCAACCTTCCTGATTTTCAAAATTCTCCCTAGCCCCACTTTGGCTGATTTGTGCTAAAATAGTAGGTATGGATAAAATTATTAAAACAATCTCAGAAAGTGGTGCTTTTCGTGCCTATGTACTTGATAGTACGGAAACAGTACGAACTGCCCAAGAAAAACATCAAACGCAAGCAAGTTCCACGGTCGCACTCGGCCGTACCCTCATCGCTAGTCAAATCTTGGCGGCAAATGAGAAAGGAGATACTAAAATTACGGTCAAAGTCCTTGGAACTAGCTCACTCGGAGCCATCATCACCGTGGCAGATACCAAGGGAAATGTCAAAGGTTATGTGCAAAATCCTGGAGTGGATATCAAGAAGACTGCGACAGGTGAAGTCTTAGTAGGACCATTTGTCGGAAACGGAGAATTTCTAGTCATCACGGACTATGGCACTGGAAATCCTTATAACTCTATGACACCTCTTGTCACCGGTGAAATTGGCGAAGACCTAGCCTTTTATCTGACGGAAAGCCAGCAAACGCCTTCAGCAGTTGGACTCAATGTTCTGTTGGATGACGAGGACAAGGTCAAGGTGGCTGGTGGTTTCTTGCTTCAGGTCTTGCCAAATGCCAAGGAAGAAGAAATCGCCCGCTTTGAAAAACGGATCCAGGAAATGCCTGCTATCTCAACACTCCTTGAAAGTGAAGACCATATTGAAGCCCTTCTCAAGGCAATCTATGGTGATGAACCATACAAACGCCTGTCAGAAGAAGAACTTCGCTTCCAGTGCGACTGTAGCCGTGAGCGTTTCTTGAGCGCTCTAGCAAGTCTGCCAGCTAGTGATCTAAAAGAGATGAAAGATGAAGATCACGGTGCAGAGATTACCTGCCAATTCTGCCAAACCCACTACCACTTTGACGAAAATGACTTGGAGGAACTCATTCGTGACAAATCTTAATACGCCATTTATGATCGGGGATGTCGAAATCCCTAACCGTACTGTCTTGGCCCCCATGGCTGGAGTAACCAATTCAGCCTTCCGCACCATTGCCAAAGAACTGGGAGCAGGCCTCGTCGTCATGGAAATGGTCTCAGACAAGGGCATCCAATACAATAACGAAAAGACCCTACATATGCTTCATATCGATGAAGGAGAAAATCCTGTATCCATCCAACTTTTCGGGAGCGATGAAGACAGCCTGGCACGCGCAGCTGAATTCATCCAAGAACATACCAAGACTGATATCGTCGATATCAACATGGGCTGCCCAGTCAATAAAATCGTCAAAAACGAGGCCGGTGCTATGTGGCTCAAGGATCCAGATAAGATTTACTCCATCATCAACAAGGTTCAGTCTGTCCTTGATATCCCTCTGACTGTCAAAATGCGGACAGGTTGGTCGGACCCTTCTCTAGCAGTTGAAAATGCGCTCGCTGCTGAAGCTGCGGGTGTCTCTGCCCTTGCCATGCACGGACGGACTCGGGAGCAAATGTATACAGGTCATGCAGACCTTGAGACCCTTCACAAGGTTGCCCAAGCTCTAACCAAGATTCCATTCATCGCTAATGGTGATATCCGTACGGTTCAAGATGCCAAACAACGCATCGAAGAAGTCGGTGCTGATGCTGTTATGATTGGTCGCGCTGCTATGGGAAATCCTTATCTCTTCAACCAAATCAATCACTACTTCGAAACAGGAGAAATCCTGCCTGATTTGACCTTCGAAGACAAGATGAAGATTGCTTACGAACATTTGAAACGCTTGATCGATCTCAAAGGTGAGCACATTGCCGTCCGCGAATTCCGTGGCCTTGCTCCTCACTACCTTCGTGGTACCTCAGGTGCAGCCAAACTCCGTGGAGCCATCTCCCAAGCCAGCACCTTGGCAGAGATTGAAGAACTCTTACAATTAGAAAAAGTATAGAAATACAACAAACAGGAGCTCACATGAGGTCCTGTTTAGATTTATGACAAAGTCATCTTAGAAACTTTCCTTAGGTGAGTACGGACGTCAGCGAACTTCGAAGAAGTTCCATGACTTAGTTTTGAGCCTAAGGTCTCAAAACTCTCGAGTGTCTGAAACAATTGTGTTTCAGACACTTTTCTCACGGCGGAAAGTTTCAGTGTATATTTGAACAATCCTAATAGTATATATCAGTTTAATTTTTTTGCATCACCTAGATTGCTTAATATTAAAAACAATTTGTCTACAATCTATATAGGACCTCATGTGAGGTCCTATTATAGATTATCTGTCTGTAAGCCGAGTTGTTTGACTCTTGCGGTATAGTAGGTCATAATCAAAAAGAGATTAATCGTAATCAGCCAGATGGACCATTGGTGAATGAAATGCATGACGAAGGCAACACTAACAGCTCCACCGACAAAGCTTCCAACAACAATCCCATAGTTCATGGCCTGGCGACGGTATTCTACCAAATCGCCTTCCCCTCGGGCTATACGATACAAAGCCGTCAGCATCTTGCGGTAATTTCCTGACGTCATAAAAATCACATAGGGGTGATTCTCAATCAGGGTACCAGTAAAGGTCAGCATCATCATTCCTGTCCCAAAGGCAATAAAGGGAACCTCAAAAGGCGGCATCCAAGATACCAGAGGAATCAATAAAGTGACAACAAATAAGGGAATGAGCATCTTGGTTCGCCAAAAGGCTGTTTTGCGATATTCCTTGATATGCAAGGCCACAAGAAAGCCAATCGAGAAAAAGAAGATAGACGAAAAACGCATGATGGTATTGGTCACATTGGGATCATGCCAATCGGCAATGAGCAGCAAGAGATTCCCTGTTTGTGTTGCAACCAAACTTCGGTAGTGCATATGGCAAAAGACATCTAGACCTCCACCGATAAAACCAAGTAGAGCGCCCATCAGTCGTGTATTTTGTGGTAAGATAATTTTTTCTTCCATAGTCGTATCCCTTTTGATTTCAATTATTTTTATTATACCACTTTGCACCAGAGCTGAGTATTGAAAATCAATCATAACTACTCATCAAACAAGTGGTTTACGTCAAGACTATAATTCTAGATAATTAGAATTTCCCTATCACTGTATAGTGCTATGAAGAATCATATTAATAACCTTCGTGGTTCCTGAAAGAAAGTTCAAAATAATTCAGTTGACCTGTTTTCTTTTTTCATGGTAGTGACCTCTTAAAAACATTGTTTGCCTTCTTTAAAGAGTTGATAGAGAGTATAGATATAAATGAGACTAAAAATAATACAGATGGTTAGAAATAGGAGATATCTCCAATCCATAGAATTCATTATCAGTTGTGGGAGAGATACGAGGATAAAGCAGAGAGATGCGTTTAAGAGGCGTATTTTTTGGGATTTGATTTTCTGAAATCTCTGTCCCTTATTAAAGACTGGAAGAGCCAGAAGGAAGATGATTAGAAAAGGACGCGTAATATGGCCATAAACTAGGAAAAAGGTAACAAAAATGCTGACCAAAATATGGCTGAGAATTAAATTTTGTAGTGATTTCATAAGTTTCCTCCTATTAGTCGTCTTGATTTTCCTTGGCTTTTCGAATGCGAAGCCAGACGACAATTTGCATCATTAATCCGAAAAGGAAAGCTGCGAAAAGAATTGATGTGAAATGACCTAGATTGAAAAGGGAACTAAGATAGTCCTTGCTATCATCCGTTAAGACATTGAGAAGAGGCATTCCAAAGAACATCAAAACTCCATAGACAAGTCCGGCTTTAAGGCCAGGGTAGCGTAACTGTTTCTTTTCTTTCTGGTTCAACATATCAGGGTCAATAGCAGTAATACCAGTTTTTTTAGTTTGAGTGGTGACATAGATTGCACAAATCATGGAAATCATAAAAATAATGATTGGATATCCGAAAGCAACAATTTGGGGATATTTATAAGCAAGGACAAAGGGAATGAGATTTCCAAAAATCATGAGGTAAAAGAGAACCATAAAGATTTTATTTCCAATGCGGTCAGCCTCGCGTTGTTTGTGTTCATCAAGTGGTCCTGAAATGCCATAGGTCCGTTTCATAAGTTTTTCAGTGAGAGTTTCTTTTTTCATTATTTCTTTCTCCTTCTTGTTAAAAATCATCTTCCCAAAAGAGACTGTTGAGATCTGTTTGAAGACTACGAGCGAGATTGAGACAGAGTTCCAGAGTAGGATTGTACTTGTCGTTTTCAATCATGTTAATGGTTTGCCTAGAGACACCAATATCCTTGGCAAGTTCAAGTTGGGATTTTCCCAGTTCCTTGCGGAGTTCTTTCACACGGTTCATGTTTCCTCCTATTAAATTAATGTCGCATATATTTGACTATAGTATAGTATTTCAAACATAAAATGTCAACTATTTTTGACATTTTTTTAAATATTTTTTGATAAAACAAAAAATCCCTCCAGCTACTAATAGTAACTGGAGAGATTTCCGGAATGAACCCCGTTCAATCTACTGTTTTAAGCGATAGGTCTTGCGTGGTTTTTTCTTAGGCACCCGCTTGACACCCACTTCTTCCACAAATTCTCCGAATTTTACGAGAAAGTTATTGCTAACGATAGGACGTCCAGGATTGATCAGATTGACTAATTCGGTTGCTTCATAAACGGTGAAAGGTTCCTCTAACAGATAGAGGAAGGTTGGATTCCAGTCCAAACGTCCTTGGATCCGCTTGATGGATTCTTGAATAATGCGATAGTGGTCAAAGGCAAAATCAGAAGCAACTAGGGTGTTTCCGTCGAGCAAGCACTGGGCATTTTTGAAATCAACATCCAGAAAAACAACTTCCTTGGCATCATCTCCTGCATGGACTAAGTCTACCGCTTCAGCAGGTAGATAGACCAGATGGGCGATGGTAATGACCCAGCCTCTGGGATCCCGCCCAGGAGTGGAAACGGTTATGAGCTGTTCCACCTTATTAACTGGAAGATCTAGCCCGACTTCTTCTTTGACTTCTCGGATGCAGGCATGGGTCGCATCTTCATCCTTATTCACAAAGCCCCCAACCAAGGCGAGGCGGTGTTGATAAGGGTGGGCCTTGCGGCGAATGGCTAAGAGCTTGAGCTGGCCTTCGACAAAACAGTAGGCTACCATGTCCGCTGTGACACTTGGGGTTTCATAAGTCGGCAGGTCTTGCTCCTTGTACCATTTGAGAAAGTCTGCTTCACTAGCGACCGTCTCAAAATACTCTTTCTCTGTCATTCCTGCTGGAATCAAGAGATTGGTCATTTAGGCCACCTCCTTCTTGAGGGCTTTGGTCCATTCTAAGAAAAAGGGAACGCTGGAAAGAAGCAGGAGATAGATCCATTGAAAGGCTGTACGTCCTACAAAAAGGTCCTTCCATAGGAGTTTCATAATATTGACAAAACCTTGCTTTTTCGCTTCTCGGTGAACATTTTTGAAGTCTTGGCTAAAAGTTGCAAATTTTTCAGATAGTTTTTTCATAAGCTGCTCCTTAGTCGGCTTGGTAGATGGCATCGATCACCTGTTTTGCTTCTTCATAATTGCCCAGGTAATCTGCTGCTAGAAATGCGGTAGGAATATTGCCCAAGTATTTCTGGCGCAATTGGTCCAGGTAGTTGGAAAAGCTGGTCCGAATCTCTTCATCAGCCATGGTCATATCTCGAAAGCCATCGTTGACATAAGAGCCGATCGGTTGTACAAAGAGGATCAGGTCCCATTTTTCCTTGGACAAGATACTGATAAAGAGATTGTCAAAGGTATCTCTTAAGTTGGCATCCTGCCCTTCGACTTCCATATAGTAGTCATAGTAGCCTTTTGTGACCAGGGAATTGGTATCTGCAATAACGAGGCCACGATTGGCACTACTATCAATGAGAGTAGAGGTTTGAGCATATTGGCCTAAAAGAAGATAATAATAATCTTTTGGCGTCAGCTCATCATCTCGAACATTGTTCTTGATTTGGTATTCACGAGCATACTCCAGACTAACGGGGGCATCATAGAAGCGGGCCAAGTCTTTGGCAAGCGTCGTCTTCCCGTTGCTGGCACTCCCCATAATCAAGACCTTTTTCGTGAATTGACGGCGGAAAGGTTGGGCAATGTATTTCCAGTACTTACTAGGATTTTCGCGGATCATGGTCGCAGAGATTCCAAACCGACGCTCCTCTAAGTACGCTTCAAAGCCTCGTGACTCCAGCTCTTCCTTGTAGGCTTGCTCTCCCACGTAGAAGATCAACTCCTGAGTTTCCCTCTGAAACTGGATGGTCGCAAGTGCTGTCTCCAGCCAAGGTTCCCAGCCAAGAGGGTAGCGAGGGAGTTCGGTTTCATCTAATTTATAGACGCTGGTCAATTCATCGTTGGAGAAAGCTTCACGGATGTACCGAAAGCGTTTCTGCAATGAAAGACCAACTTTGTCTCCACGGTCCTCTCGGTAACCTGACACAATCACGCAGACACGATCACACTGGCGTTTCGCTCTCTGGATCAGGTCAATGTGTCCCTGATGTAAGGGGGCAAAGGTCCCAAATACCAAGGCAATTCTTTCTTTCTGCATAACAACTCCTTTTTATAATTTTTTATAAATAGATTTTCTTTATGTTTTTATTATAAACTATATTTTTCATCTGTCGAGAGTTTTTTATAAAAAAATATATTTTTATTCAGAATAAAAAATCTGAAAAGGGTTGACTCCCTTTCAGATTTTTTCATTTCTATTCACGAGTTAATGCATGGCTGACACCGTCTTTGACAAGGGTCACGCTAGATACGGAACCATCTTTTCCAACGATAATGTCCAGTGTCGCTCCAGAACCCTTGCTAGAAGAAAGGTCGGCGTGGTAGTGACCATCATCCAAGGTGTAGTTGTATCTACTGATTCCATAAGCTTCGGGCTGACCACCTGGAAGTTGGACGGTGACTTGACCACCTTGAGCTATACTGACACCAGTATCTCGCTCGTCCGACCATGTTCCCGCAGCAGCAGAGAAATCTCCTCCTGCCACAGAGTATACTCCCTTGTACTGAGCGTTTTCAGTACTAGAGGCTTGTTGCTTGGCATGGGCATGGCCTTCTTCGATACTTGGAAGTTTTTCCTTGGCTGGTTGAGCTGGTCTAGCCTCTTCTTTCTTGGCCTTCGCTACTTGTTGAGTGGCTGGCTTTGCCGCATTGGCTGGTGCAGGCGTCTGACTGGCCCCAGCTTGGCTGTTCTTACTGCCAATGGTATGGCTTTCTTCTGATTTGTTATCAGAAGATGAGGAAGCAATCGGATCCTTACTCGTAATCACTTTTTTCTTGGAAGAAGAAGTTTGTTTGACCTGAGTCGTTTTTGAAGAGCTTGCTTCTGATGTCTTTTCTTCTTTATTTCCACCACAAGCTCCTAAGAAAAGACTAGCTGTAAGGGCTAGCGCTGCTAGGGAAATGATTTGTTTCTTTTTCATCATCGGACCTCTTTTGTAACATTTGTAATATTTTGTAACATTATTGTAACACTGTTATATGAGGTTGTCAATAGATTTTCAAATAAAAAAATGAACGTAAAAAGAAGTTTTAGGTCAGTTCCTAAACTGTAGCAGACAAAAAGCCGGACAGGCTGTTCTTTTATATAAATCTAATACTTTCTATAAAGATAAAATAATTTTATTCGTTAGAATTACTCAATTATCTACTGAAACTTTCCGCTGTGAGAAAAGTGCTAGAAACACGATTGTTTCTAGCACTCGGGAGTTTTGAGACCTTGGGCTCAAAACTAAGTCATGGAACTTCCTCGAAGTTCGCTGACGTCCGTACTCACCTAAGGAAAGTTTCTAAGGTAACTTTATCTTTAATCTGAAGCCGGACAGACTGCCCGACTTCTACTTCTTATTTGTATACTTCTTGATAAAATTCGATCTTGTCCCCTTTTTTAACAGTGGTTTCTGCTGCTCCTTTTGGAGCCATTTCACCATTGATCTTGTACATCCAATAGAGGCCTTTGACTTCATCTTGGCTATGACCGTCAATCGAAGTGATCATGCCATTTTTTTCTTCAATTTTGTAGTTGGCTTTGAGCACTTTCATGAGGTTGCTATTTTCTTCAACCTTTAAGGTTTTGCTTTGGGCACTTTGCCCATCTGGGGTGATGGTAACGGTAATCGAAATTGCATTTTTCTTTGCAACTTCTGTGCTAGCAGAGTTTGTTTTATGGTTTGTGCTGTTCGACGACGTGCAACCAACTAAAAGTAAGGCTGCAAGCAAGGTCATCCAGCTAGAAATGGTTTTTTTCAACATAGAATCTCCTAAAAATACGATAGAGTAGAGGGTAAAAGCCAATGGTTGACAGAGCATGGGCTAGGTTAAAGCTAAAGCCATTGACCAAGGCATAGGTCCACCATGGCATGTGGTAGAAGACGGCATAAACGCTATCAATCAAAACCCCATAGCCAAAGGACATTAAGCCCACCAAAAGGATCTGGATAGCAAGGGGGAGCCACTTGTAACACATGCGCCAAAGAAGCATCCAACAGCCAAATGCGGCAATCTGAAAGAAAACAATCAAACCCATCCCCATAAAAAAAGCTGAGACAAACATGGTCAGCGCCATGACAAGAAAGGCGAAAATATAGTCTTCAAAGATCACCAAGAGAAAGAAGATGGCTGAGATAGGCTGGACATTGGGAAACGGAGCAAAGGCCTGACGCAGTGCCACACACAGTGCGGCAAGAAGCGAAATCCGAGTCAATCGCTGCAGTGTCATCGCTATCTCCTAGATAATTTCAAATTTGACAGCGCCAGCTGTCGTTCCAACCTTGATCGTTTGGCCTTCCTGGACTTCTCCCTTGAGAAGAAGCTCAGCCAACTGATCTTCCACCTCAGTCTGCAAGACACGACGAAGAGGACGTGCTCCCATTTCAGGATCATATCCTTTGGTCGCAAGCAATTTGAGGGCAGACGGCTGGAATTTGAGGGTCATGCCTTGTTCGGCCAAGGTCGCAACGAGCGGTTTCACCATGACTTTCACTACCTGTTGCATGTCTTCGCTTGACAGGCTATGGAAGACCACCTTTTCATCAATCCGGTTTATAAACTCTGGACGATAGGTTTTCTTCAATTCTTCAAACATGCGTTTTTCCATATTGGCCTGGTCAAAGCGGATATCCTTGGCGCCAAAGCCGACTGTCTTATCATCTCGAAGGGCTGTTGCACCAAGGTTTGAAGTCATAATAATAATGGTATTGGAGAAATCGATCTTCCGTCCTTTGCTGTCGGTTAAAACCCCATCATCCAAGACTTGCAAGAGGACATTGAAAATATCCGGATGCGCTTTTTCCACCTCATCAAACAAGAGGACCGAATAAGGCTTGTTGCGGACTTTCTCGGTCAATTCGCCCCCTTCTTCATAGCCCACATAGCCTGGAGGGGCACCATTGAGGCGGCTCGCTGCGAATTTTTCCATGTACTCACTCATGTCAAAACGAACGAGAGCCGATTCATCATCAAACAGCACTTCTGCCAAGGCTTTGGCAAGTTCCGTTTTTCCGACACCGGTAGGGCCTAGGAACATGAAAGATCCTATTGGACGCTTGTTGCTACGGATACCCGATTGGTTGCGCCGAATCGCCCGGCTGATGCTCGAAACGGCTTGGTCTTGCCCAATCACGCGCTTGTGCAATTCTGCTTCTAAGTTGAGGTACTTCTTGGCATCTGTTTGAGTCAGTTTTTGAGTTGGGATACCCGATAATTGGCTCAAGGTCACCAAAACATCTTGGTCAGTGACTTCTTTTTTGTAGACAATGGGAGCAGCCTCTACTTGTAAGAGCTGGGCTGCTTTCTTCCACTTGCCATCCATCAAGGCCCGATCCAAGGCAGTCAACTCTTCTTTTACGTGACCGTTGGAATCGCGGTTTTGTACGGTAGCTGCTGCTTCATCCAAGAGATCAATGGCTGAATCTGGCAATTGACGGCTGGTTAAATAGCGGTGGGCATATTTGACAGCTGTTTCGATCGCTTCATCGGTAATGGTCACATGATGGTGGTCCTGGTAGGTCTCTTTCAAGCCTTGGAGAATTTGGATGCTATCTGCAACACTAGGCTCTTCTATGGTGACTTTGGCAAAGCGACGAGAGAGGGCTGCATCTTTTTCGATATGCTTTTGGTACTCATCTTGAGTCGTCGCTCCAACTGTACGCAAGGTTCCTCGTGCCAAGGCTGGTTTTAGAATATTAGCTGCGTCTAAGGTCGAATCAATGCCAGATCCTGACCCCATAATGGTATGCAGCTCATCGATAAAGAGGATGACGTGACCGTCTTCTTCGATGTCCTGGATGATATTGTTCATCCGTTCTTCAAAATCCCCGCGAAAACGGGTCCCTGCGACCACACTCATGAGATCCAACTCCAATACGCGCATTTGTGCAATCTCAGCTGGAACATTGCCACTAGCTACCCGCTGGGCTAGACCTAAAGCGAGAGCTGTCTTTCCGACCCCTGCTTCTCCAACCAAGACCGGATTGTTCTTGGTTTTGCGACTGAGGATTTGGATCATGCGCGAAATCTCAGCATCACGACCGATCACAGGCTCCAGTTGGCCTGTACGGGCCATCTCGGTCAAATCACGGGTATAGTCCTCAAGCCCACCACTGGTCGTTGGAGGCATTCCCATCATATTGCCCATGGTTTGACGGTTAGGATTTTGAGTTCGGTAGAGGCTGCGGATCGCTTTGATGTCAGCCTTGTCCCATCCCGCCTTCACTTCCAAATTTTTACGAAGCGAAGCAATAGGAACACCTTTATCTTCTTCGGTAAAGGCAAAACCAGCAAACTCCATGACTTGACTCGCCAATGTCCCACGGTCTGCAAGAAGAGAGAGCAAGACATGCTCTGTTCCAATCGCCTTGGCATGAAGGACTTGCGCAATCTCTGTAGCATGTTTCATGATGGCTTCCATTCGATAAGAAAATGGAAAAACCTTATAGCTGTTGTCGCTATGAAAAGCCTGGCCCGTAATATGCTCTGCCGCATCCTGAAACTCGTCGATCTGCATTGGGTAGTCACTCAAGACAGATCCTGCTACACTATAGGGATTATTGGCCATGGCCGTCAAGAGATGCCAGGTATCTAAGGTCTCCCCCTCATAATGACCTGCTAGTAGCTGGGCTGCTTCTATACTTTCTAACAGTGCTGTTGAATAGTTCATCTAGTCGCTATTTCCTTTTCTATCTACTTGTTGAATGATTTTTCTCAGCATATGGGCTCTCAGAATCGGAGCATCCTGAGCTAAGACCTCGTCTGAAGTCGTAGCCAGCAATAGCTGTGTTTCTCGTTGTGTCAATAGTTGTTCTTCATAGAGCATCTGCAAAATATCATTGAAGACATGCTGGCTGATTTGCTCTCCGATACTGGCTGCTAAATCCTGAAGCATCTGATGGTGATCTGAAAATTGAACCTTGCCAATACGAATATAACCACCACCGCCACGCTTACTTTCCACCACATAGCCCCGGCTCTCTGTAAAGCGCGTCTTGATGACATAGTTAATCTGACTCGGAACGACCTGAAAAACATCTGCCAATTCACTTCTCTTGAGTTCCGCCATTCCAGCCTGGGCCAGGATGGCCTTGATATAGGCTTCGATGCTATCAGATGTGTTCTTATTTGCCATGATGCTCCTTTCTAGTCTGCTCGTTTTTAGTTGAGGTTCAGCAGCCACAGATCAAAATTGACCTTCTCTGACTATTATACAATTTTTAGTTCTGTAAATAAAGCAAAGACTATGCAAAATGCGAAGCTCTGACGCTTTTCGTGCAGGTGATAGCCCGTAGTTGATTCCAATCATCCCAGCGGAGAAAAAGAGAGTGTGACGAAAATCGGTCATTCGTTAGAATTCGATTTCGTTGACCCTCCTCCGCACAGCTTCAACAGTCTGGGAGACTGTTGAAGGTTGCAGATAAAGGAAACATAGTTTCCGTCAACATAGGGCATCTTTGAAGCTTAAAAAGCGAACAAAGACTTAGGATACTTGCTTCGCAAGTTCTATCCGCCATCTCAAAGCAGTGCTTTGAGCACTCAACCACTGCGTCTTGCTCGACAATCCAAAAACAAGAAGAGGCTAGGGCTTTTGTCCCAGCCTCTTCCTAGGAAAAACGTCTAAGTTGTGCTTGCGCTTTCCTACAGATAGAATGCGCAAAAAAAAGCAGGCCAGAACAAATGATGAAACATTCATTCTTTCCTGCTTTTTTTATGGCTCAAATTATTCTGCTAGAAGAGCGTTAGCTATTTACCTCGGCTTTCTATGCATCCCTTTTATAATCCTGGTTCTTGACCAACTTCAGCTGCTACCATCCAGATGTTCTTTTCAAGTTCTGCTTTTGCTCCAACAAAGATATCGTTGGTTACATCGTCACCTTCAGCATCTGTAACATCCAAAGCTTTTTGGTACACCCCGTCCAAGTAACGGAAGATTTCAAGAACACGTGTCAAGCTTTCTTCTACATCTTTTGTAAATGCTCCACGGCGTTCTTCAATGTTGCTGTGTTCCAAAAATTCTGTCATACTTGAGTAAGGAGCACCACCAATTGTGATCAAGCGTTCACTCACTTCATCCAAAGTAGCATCCAAGCTATCCATGTATTCATCCATTTTTGGATGCCATACAAGGAAGCCACGTCCGCGCATATACCAGTGTACTTGGTGAAGGGCAATATGAGCTACATAGAGATCCGCTACCACTTGGTTCAAGATCGCTTTTGTTTCTGGAAGACTTTCTTTATTTGAAGATGCAAATGTTGCTACATCCGTAGCAGCTTCATGTTTTAACATTGTCATATCATTTCTCCTTTTTATAATGATTCTAATTAACTATGTCTTTATTATATGCCTAGTCACTAGGAAAGTCAAGATAAAAGACTTAAAAAAGTAAGATATTTACAGTTGGAATAGTTGTCAATTATAGCAAGATACGATAGAATGAAGAAGACAAATTGAAAGGCAGACTTCATGAAATACATTTTTACCTTCTTGATCTCCATGGTGCCACTTGTTGAGTTGCGTGGAGCTATTCCTTTTGCCATTGCAAATGGCATTTCCTTGTGGACCGCCCTCTTCATCGGCGTGATCGGAAATCTTCTCCCTGTCCCTCTTATCTTCTTTTTCGCCCGTCGCACACTCACCTGGGGTGCCAATAAACCCATCATCGGTGGCTTTTTTAGCTGGTGTCTGGAAAAGGGCCATAAGGGCGGACAAAAGTTAGAAAAAGCCGCAGGAGATAAGGGAATCTTCTGGGCCTTATTGCTCTTTGTTGGCATTCCCCTTCCTGGGACAGGTGCCTGGACAGGGACCCTTGCTGCTTCTATCTTGGACTGGGATTTCAAACGGAGCAGCCTCGCTGTGATGCTTGGCGTCATCCTAGCTGGGCTCATCATGGGCACACTATCCCTTCTTCTAGGAATCAATACCTTTGCACATTAAGCAAAAATGATTTCATTTCAGATAATATCTTCTCTGAATCTTCGGTAACGTCTGATATTTTATGAAAACAAAGTTTGTTAATATTATAAAACAGCTTAAACAATGATATAAGATATTTCCCATACCAAAAAGAGGTTTCCATCGAAACCTCCTTTTTTATTCTTAGTTGTTAAGGGCTGCTGCCATTGTAGCTGCAACTTCTGCTTCAAAGTCATTTGAAGCTTTTTCAATACCTTCACCAACTTCAAAGCGAACGAATTCTACTACTGAAGCGTTAACAGATTCAAGGTAAGCTTCCACTGTCTTGCTGTCATCCATGATGTAAACTTGTGCAAGAAGAGTGTAGGCTTGGTCAACTTTGGTGTTGTCCAAGAAGAAGCGGTCCATTTTACCCGGGATGATTTTATCCCAGATTTTTTCTGGTTTACCTTCAGCTGCCAATTCAGCTTTGATGTCTTCTTCAGCTTGTGCCACAACTGCATCTGTCAATTGTGCTTTTGAACCGAATTTCAAGTGTGGAAGAGCTGGTTTACCAACCATTGCGCGGCTTTCGTTATCTTGGTCGATCACGTGGTTCAATTGTGCCAACTCATCTTTTACAAATTGTGCATCCAATTCTTTGTAAGAAAGAACAGTTGGTTTCATCGCAGCGATATGCATTGACAATTGTTTAGCAAGAGCTTCGTCTCCACCTTCAACAACTGAGATAACACCGATACGTCCACCATTGTGTTGGTAAGCACCGAAGTGTTGTGCATCTGTTTTTTCAAGCAAAGCAAAACGACGGAATGAGATTTTTTCACCGATTGTAGCAGTTGCAGATACGTATGCAGCTTCAAGCGTTTCACCTGAAGGCATTGTCAAAGCAAGAGCTTCTTCGTTGTTAGCTGGTTTTCCTTCAGCGATGACTTTCGCTGTTTCGTTTACCAAGTCAACGAATTGAGCGTTTTTCGCAACGAAGTCTGTTTCAGCGTTGACTTCAACAACTGCTGCTACGTTACCGTTCACATAAATACCAGTCAAACCTTCAGCGGCAACACGGTCAGCCTTCTTAGCTGCTTTAGCCATTCCTTTTTCGCGAAGCAATTCGATCGCTTTTTCGATATCACCATCTACTTCAACCAATGCTTTTTTAGCGTCCATGACACCGGCACCAGATTTTTCACGCAATTCTTTTACAAGCTTAGCTGTAATTTCTGCCATTTTTGTTCTCCTATATTTTTTAATAAAATAAGAGGGTCGGGCTGAGCCCTGCCCTCTTAGGTTTCGTTACGTATTGAATAGAATTAAGCGTTGTCGCCTTCTACAACTTCAACGATTTCTTCGATTGAATCAGCTTGACCTTCAGTAGCTGCCAATTCAGCTTCTACTGTTGCAACACTGTCTTCACCTTGACGACCTTCGATAACAGCGTCAGCCATTTTCGCAGTGATCAATTTAACAGCGCGGATAGCGTCATCGTTCGCTGGGATGATAACATCGATATCATCTGGGTCAGTATTTGTGTCGACCATTGCTACAACTGGGATACCCAATTTCTTAGCTTCTTTAACAGCGATTTGTTCTTTGTGTGGATCCACAACGTACATTACGTCTGGGATACGAGGCATGTCTTCGATACCGCCCAAGAATTTTTCAAGACGAGCGCGTTGTTTGTTCAACAATGCAACTTCTTTCTTAGGAAGAACTTCAAAAGTTCCATCTTCTTCCATACGTTTGATTTCTTTCAAACGAGCGATACGTTTTTGGATGGTTCCCCAGTTAGTAAGAGTTCCACCCAACCAACGGTGGTTGATGAAGTATTGACCTGAACGAACTGCTTCTTCTGCAACAGCATCCGCAGCTTGTTTCTTAGTACCTACGAACAAGATCACTGCATCGTTTGCAGCTGCATCACGCATGAAGTCGTATGCTTGGTCTGCATATTTTACAGTTTGTTGCAAGTCGATCACGTGGATTCCGTTACGTTCTGTGAAGATGTACTTCGCCATCTTAGGGTTCCAGCGACGAGTTTGGTGACCGAAGTGTACACCAGCCTCAAGAAGTTGTTTCATTGAAATTACTGCCATGAGTAAGTTCTCCTTTTTGTTTTTTTCTCCTCTCTCAGACGTCAACTTGCAGCACGACCACAAGGGCAACGGTGCCACAATGGATCCGAGATGAGTATTTGCTGTCTTAGACAACTCTATAAGTATAGCAGAAATCGCTAGAATTCGCAAGCTATTTGAGATATTTTTTCCCGTCAATCGCTTTCACTTGCTGAAGAATTGTTTGACTCAAAAAGTTTTTCTTGACCAATCTTGATTTTTAGGTTACAATATTATATGTTATGGCGGTATAGCCAAGTGGTAAGGCACGGCTCTGCAAAAGCTTGATCGTCGGTTCAAATCCGTCTACCGCCTTGATAATAAAATTTTTTATCATCTTTTATCTTTTAAAAATTCCCCTAGCAATAGGGGTTTTTTGTTGTCATTTGCTCCTTTTCTTGATTATTGATATAATAAGGCACGCGCGATTAGCGCTTTACTTTAGAAAGGGGTTTTATGAAAAACATTCGACTTTATACGATCGGGCTTCTCTCACTGCTAACACTCGCTGCTTGCTCACCTGCCAACTCTGGGCAACAAGCAAAGACAACTTCTAGTTCAAGAAAGCCAATCAAACAATCCTCTACTAAAAAATCATCCAGCAAGAATTCCTCTAGTAAACACAAGAGTGCTTCTTCTGAAAGCTCCAGCTCAGATGATTTTTCAGATCGCTTCAGCATGGATCCTGATGACGGGGCTTCTCTCCAATATGTGCCTGGAGCTGCGTCCATTCCTGAAATTGAAAAGCTTAAGAATCTTCATCCTACGACTGGTTTTGTACTAAAAACTCAAGATGGCCAAGAAGTTGGTGGGCCCAAAGCTATAAGTAGTTACGACGACGTCGTTGCAGCCTTTGGCCAGCCCGTAGATAGTACAGACAGTGCGAATCCTGGCAACGGGGTTAATGTCTGGGTGACAGACAATGGCGATATCATGGCTTTCTTCCACAATAATGTCCTAACAAATATTACCTTCCGTTTGAAAGGTGGAGATGCCAACCACCAGTCTACTGCTAGCATTTCCAAATCTGATTCAGCAAAATCCGCCCTTGAACGTCTCGGAAAACCCTATGCCATCATGCGTTCGGAAAATGGGACCAGCTATCTCTATAAAGACAGCAACGGAGATGAATCTAGCTTCTCTACACAAGGAGACAAGATTTTCAGTGTCATGTCTGCTGAAGAAACCAAGCGCTTACAAGGCATCACCGGCATGAATAAAAATCAATAATGAGCAATGAAAAGGAGGCTGGGACAAAAGTCCTAGCCTCTTCTTGTTTTTGGATTGTCGAGCAAGACGCAGTGGTTGAGTGCTCAAAGCACTGCTTTGAGGTGGCGGATAGAACTTGCGAAGCAAGTATCCTAAGTCTTTGTTCGCTTTTTAAGCTTCAAAGATGCCCTATGTTGACGGAAACTATGTTTACTTTATCTGCAACCTTCAACAGTCTCCCAGACTGTTGAAGCTGTCCCACTCTCTCTTTTCCTTACAATTCAGCAATTTGGTTCAAGTTCACTTCTGCAACCGTATCGTTACCGAACATAGAAATAACCATTTTGACCTTGTTGTTATCAATTTCTGTGATCTTACCAGTATAGTCTGTGAAGGCACCGTCGATGATGCGAACCGTATCGCCCACTTTGACATCCAAGTCAAACTCTTGAACAGTTTGACCCATAGAGAGCAAGATGCTGCGGATTTCTTCTTCCAACAATGGCGTTGGTTTTGAACGGTTCCCGTGTGATCCGACGAAACCTGTAACGTTAGGGGTATTCCGAACGACAAACCACGCTTCATCTGTCATGACCATTTCGACCAAGACATAACCTGGGAAGCGGTTTTCTTCGATTTCTTTAGTCTTCCCATTTTTCTCTACTTGCACCGTTTGCGTTGGAATCTCTACGCGCAAGATGTTTTCTAACATATTGTAAGTTTGCGCACGTTGCAATAGATTTTCTTTTACCTTATTTTCATATCCTGAATAGGTTTGTAGTACAAACCAGCCTTTATCAAAACTGTCCATTTGGGCATCCTTTCTTTCTTTTTAGCCTGCTCGAAAGATCTCTGAACATACTAAAAAAAGCCTCTTGGCTTTCGTTTTCCTAGCTTCATTATACCACATTTTGCCGGAATGCAAAGGGGTTTGCTGATTTATTTTTAAGAAAAGACCAGAAAAAGTGGGGCCCTTGGGATCCCACTTAGCTTTTCTTCTTAAAATCTTAAAAGAAATTGATCATGTGCAATAGGCCTTTTGCAATGACTTTATCAAACAGATAAATCAAAGCAACAAAGAAAGCGGTGTACTCAATCACTGAGATAAAGTTTTTCCATCTTTCCTTGCGATTTGGCCAAGTTGTATCTTTTAGTAAGACGAAAATATCTTTAATGAATTTCACAACTCTCTCCTATCGTGTTTCTTTATGGATGGTATATTTGCTGCAATGTTTGCAGTATTTGTTGACTTCTAGACGTGTTGGCTTGGGCGTTCCACTCAATTTGATGGAGTAGTTGCGTGATCCACAAACCGTACACGCTAGACTTGCTTTTTTTAATGCCATAACGCCTCCGTTCACCCCATTATAGCAAGTTTTCTGCATTTTGACAAGATCAGAAATCCCCACCTCCAGAAAAAAGGAAATATAAAGCGTTATCACTCTGGTTTTCGCCTCATTTTTGGTACAATAAAACAAAAGGAGACGCATATGAAAAGTGATGACCTAAAAGAAAGTAGAAATATTGAGGACCGTCGTGGGCAAGGCTATACGCAGTCGAGCGGCAACAACCTTGGTGGGGGGATCTTGCAAGTCCTTCTATCCCCGGGCAGCTTCAAGAGCAAGATCGTCATTATCCTCTTGATGGTTCTGCTTGGAGGGGGAGCAGGTTTAGGTGGCCTCTTTAACTCAGGAACTTCGCAACCTTACCAATCCAGCCACATCACGCGCACCAATCAGGCTCATATCGACGATGCGGAAGTCCAGTTCGTCAGCAAAGTCCTTGGGACAACAGAAGATCATTGGCACAAGGTCTTTCAAGCAGAAGGGCGCACCTACCATGAGCCCAAACTAGTCTTCTATACTGGACGGACAAAGACAGGCTGTGGAGTTGGACAAGCATCGGCGGGTCCCTTCTACTGTCCGACAGACAAAAAGATCTATTTGGATATTAGCTTTTACAAGGAATTAACGAGTAAATACAAGGCTAGTGGGGACTTCGCCATGGCCTACGTCATCGCCCACGAGGTTGGTCACCACGTGCAAAATGAGCTGGGAATCCTTGGCAAATACCACCGCATGCAGCAAGGACTTTCTGAAAAAGAACGCAATGCCATCAGTGTCCGCATCGAGTTGCAGGCCGATTATCTAGCAGGTGTCTGGGCACGATCAATTCAAGACCGAAATCTCCTGGATGTTGGGGATATCGAGGAAGCTATGAACGCGGCCCATGCTGTCGGAGATGACACTCTACAGAAGCAGGCTTATGGCTACTCGGTGCCAGATAGCTTCACCCACGGGACTTCGGAACAACGGATGCGTTGGTTCAAGCGTGGCTATGAGTATGGGGACCTCCAGCACGGGGACACCTTTAGCCTATCAGATAGTGAACTCTAATCAAAAATTGCATTTTACATAAAACAACCTAAGTGGTGTTGAAAAAATTAAAATAATTAATACTATTAGAATCATTTCAACAGAAACTTTCCACCGTGAGAAAAGTGCTAGAAACACGATTGTTTCTAGCACTCGGGAGTTTTGGAAGTAAAACAGTTCGGGGAACTGTTTTAGTATGAGCCTAAAATTTGAAAAGCGAATGGGTTCAAAACGAATTGAACACGGGCTGCGGATCGTGTCAAAAAGATAAGTCTTCCTAGAATCTAAAAATTCTGCGTCAAACTTCCTATTTTGACTTTATCCGCCGCGCCCTTTGTATCTTAATTTAGTCATGGAACTTCTTCGAAGTTCGCTGACGTCCGTACTCACCTAAGGAAAGTTGCTAAGATGACTTTATCTTCAATCTGCAAAAAACGAGGCTGGGACAAAAGTCCTAGCCTCTTAATTATTTTGGGATTGCCGAGCAAGACGCAGTGGTTGAGTGCTCAAAGCACTGCTTTGAGGTGGCGGATAGAACTTGCGAAGCAAGTATCCTAA